>NZ_RAWN01000104.1:0-33026 GCF_003668895.1 Corallococcus sp. AB045 | reverse complement strand
GGGGTGGGCGGGCTGGCCGCGGCGGCGAGGCTCGCGCGGCAGGGCTTCGACGTCCAGGTCTTCGAGAAGACGCACGGCCCGGGAGGCCGGTGCAACCAGCTCCAGGTGGATGGGTTCACCTGGGACGTGGGCCCCACCATCGTGCTGATGCCGGAGGTGTTCGAGGAGACCTTCCGCGCGCTGGGCCGCCGCATCGAGGACTACCTCACGCTGGTGCGGTGCGACCCGAACTACCGGGTGCACTTCCGCGACGGTTCGGACGTCACCTTCACGTCCGAGCTGTGCACCATGGGCCGCGAGCTGGAGCGCGTGGAGCCGGGCAGCTTCCAGCGCTACCTGGCCTTCATGGCGCAGGGCCGTGAGCAGTACCGCATCAGCCTGGACCACTTCGTGGGCCGCAACTTCAACGGCGTGAGCGACTACTTCTCCCCCGGGGTGCTGGCCAAGATTTTCAAGGCACGCGCGCACCGCCGCATGTACGCGGACGTCAGCCGTTACTTCCAGGACGACCGGCTGCGCGCGGCGATGACGTTCCAGACCATGTACCTGGGCGTGTCTCCCTTCGAGTCGCCCGCGGTGTATGGCCTGTTGCCCTTCACGGAGCTGGGCGTGGGCATCTGGTTCCCGAAGGGCGGCCTGTATGCCATTCCGCTCGCCCTGGAGCGGCTGGCGCGCGAGGAGGGCGTGACGCTGCACTACGGCCAGGCGGTGGAGCGCATCCTCACCGAAGGCGGGCGCACCACGGGCGTGCGGCTCGCGGGCGGCGAAGTGGTGTCCGCGGACGCCGTGCTTTGCAACGCGGACCTGCCGTACGCGTACGAGAAGCTGCTGGATCCGAAGGACGCGCCGTTCAAGCGGGGGGAGAAGCTGCGCTTCACCTCCAGCGGCTACATGCTCTACCTGGGCATGAAGAAGAAGGTGCCGGGCCTGCTGCATCACAACGTGATGTTCGGCCGGGACTACACGGGCTCGTTCGATGACATCTTCCAGCGCTTCCGCGTGCCGGAGGACCCCAGCTTCTACGTCAACGTGCCCACGCGCACGGACCCGTCGCTGGCGCCGGAGGGGAAGGACTCGCTCTACGTGCTGGTGCCCGTGCCGCATCAGCACCCGGGGATGGACTGGAAGGTGGAGGGCCCGAAGGTGCGCGCGAAGGTGTTCCAGCGCATGGCGGAGCTGGGCTACCCGGACCTGGAGGCGGACATCGAAGTGGAGCGTGTCTTCACCCCGGATGACTGGGCGGGCACGTACAACCTGGCGCGCGGCAGCGCGTTCGGGCTGGCGCAGAACTTCTTCCAGATTGGTCCCTTCCGCCCGGCCAACGTGGATCCTCGTGTGAAGAACCTCTTCTTCGTGGGCGCCTCCACGCAGCCGGGCACGGGCCTGCCCACGGTGCTCATCTCCGCGCGGCTCGTCACCGAGCGGCTGACGGCGTGGGCTCGCAAGCAGGGCGTGGCGCTGTCGCCTCGCGCGGGCGTTCCTGCGGTGGAGGTGGCGGCATGAGCGTCACCACTTCTGAACCGCTCATCGCTCAGGGCTACCGGCGCGCACGGGTCGTCACGCGCCACCACGCCAAGAGCTTCTTCTTCGCGTCGTATCTCCTCTTCGGACAGCGGCGGAAGGCGGCCTTCGCGCTGTATGCCTTCTGCCGGCGGCTGGACGACCTGGTGGACGCGGGCGAGAGCGCGCTGCCGGGTGAAGCGCCCATGGACCTGGCGACGCGGCTGGCTCGTGCACGCGAGCGCGTGGCGGAGGTGTATCTGCCGCTGCCGGAGCTGGCTTCGAAGGAGCTGGGCCCGCCTTCCGCGCGCCAGCCCTCCGCGGAGGCGCCGTCGCCGTGGGACCCGAGCGAGTTCGCGGCGCTGCGCCACACCATCCACCACTACCGGATTCCCGAGCAGCCCTTCCAGGACCTCATCTCCGGCATGGAGATGGACCTGACGAAGGCGCGCTACGACACGTGGGAGGAGTTGGACCTGTACTGCTACCGCGTCGCGGGCGTGGTCGGGTTGATGCTGACGCCGGTGCTGGGCTGCGAGGACTCGCGCGCGGTGGAGCCGGCGGCGGACCTGGGCCGCGCGATGCAGCTCACCAACATCCTGCGCGACGTGCGCGAGGACCTGGAGCGCGGCCGGGTGTACCTGCCCTCGGAGGAGCTGCGTGCCTTTGGCATCACCGAGGACGACCTGCGCGCGGGGCGGGTGGACGCGAAGTGGCGCGACTTCATGCGCTTTCAAATCCAGCGCGCGCGGGCGTACTACGCGCGGGCGGCGGCGGGCGTGCGCTACCTCACGGGCTTTGGCAGCCAGCGCATGGTGCGGCTGATGGGCGCCATCTACGGCGACATCCTGCGGGACATCGAAGCGCGGGATTACGACGTGTTCAGCGGCCGGGCCCACACGACGACGGGGCGCAAGCTGGAGCTGACGGCGAAAGTGTTCCTGCGGCCCCGGGCCGCGCTGCCGGAAGCGTCCCTGGACCTGCCGTCCGCGCCGGTGCCGCTGTTGCCCACGGGCACGGGAGGCTCGCGATGAAGGCCTCGCGCGTGGCGGTGATTGGAGGCGGCATTGGCGGGCTGACGGCCGCGGGACTCCTGGCGAAGGAGGGCCACGCGGTGACGCTGTTCGAGGGCGGCCCGTCCCTGGGCGGCAAGGCGCAGGCGGTGGCGGTGGAGGGGCTCACGCTGGACACGGGCCCCACGCTGCTCACGTTGCCGGCGCTGGTGCGCGGCACGTTCGAACAGTTGGACGCGCTGGACCTGCTGCCGCCGTTCACGGAGCTGGAGCCGCAGTGCACCTACCACTTCACGGACGGGTGCGGCTTCACGGCGTACAAGGGCCTGGAGCGCATGGCGGACAGCGCCGCGGAGCTGCGGCCCGTGGAGCGCAAGGGCGTGCACTCCTTCTACGCGGAGGCCGCGGCCATCTGGCGCGCGGCGGGAGAGCCCTACCTGGAAGCCCCCTTCGAGGGCATGGCCGGCTTCATGGCGCGCGTGGCCCGCCGGGGCATCGGCGCGATGCTGGCGGGGATGAAGCTGGACACGCTGCACGCGCTGGCGGCGAAGCACTTCCAGACGGACCACCTGAGGCAGTACGTGGGCCGCTTCGCCACCTACGCGGGCGGGTCGCCGTACGCGTCCAGCGCGGCGTTCGCGCTCATCCCGCACATCGAACACGCGTATGGCGTGCACCACGTGCGCGGCGGCATCGGCGCGCTGGTGGAGGCGCTGGGGCAGGCGGTGCGGCGGCTGGGCGTGACGGTGCACCTGGACACACGCGCGCGCTTCGAGCGCATCACCGAAGGCTACCGAGTGGAGCCGGTCGCGGAGGTGTTCGACAGCGTGGTGGTGAACGCGGATCCGCTGGCGTCGCTGCGCCGGGAGTCGGAGCCGCTGTCTCTGTCCGGCTTCGTGCTGCTCCTGGAGGTGGAGGGGCGCACGGCGGTGCCGCACCACGCGGTGATGTTTGGCGGGGACTACCGGAAGGAGTTCGATGAGCTCTTCGCGGGACAGCTCGCCACGGACCCGACGGTGTATGTCTGCAACCCGTCCGCCACGGATTCGAGCATGGCGCCACCGGGCCGCACGGGGTTGTTCGTGATGGTGAACGCGCCGGCCATGCCGCTGGAGGAGGGCAGGGCGGAGCAGGCGCGGCGCGATTGGGAATCCAGCGCGGAGCGCGTGCGTGAGCAGATGTTCGAGAAGCTCGTCCGGCACTACCCGGCGTTGAAGGGGCGCGTGCGCGTGGTGGGGCAGCGCTCGCCGGTGGACCTGGCGGCGCGCGGGGCTCCGGGGGGTTCCATCTATGGCTTCCTGCCGCATGGCCGCTTCGGTCCGTTCCGCAGGCCGCGCATCCGGGGTGGCACGCCGGGGTTGTTCTTCGCGGGCGGCGGTACGCATCCGGGCGGCGGGGTGCCGCTGGTGATGCTGTCGGGCAGGTTCGCGGCCCAGATGGCGTCCGCGCACCTGCGGGAGGTCGCATGAAGTCCGTCCTCGCCCAGAACCGCCTGTCCGACGCGGCGGAGTCGTGCGCGCTGCCCGCGCTGCCGGACATGGCGGGGGCGTACCGCTGGTTCTACGCCGACGTGACCGCCGGGCCGTACAGCGCGGTGTGCATCTTCATGCTGGGGTCGTTGTTCTCACCGCGTTACTCCGTCGCGGCGAGACGTGGGGGCCATCCGCTGGCGTACAGCGCGGTGAACTTCGCGCTCTATCACCAGGGTGTGCGCAAGTTGTGGGTGTTGAGCGAGTACCCGCGCGTGGAGTTGCAGGGACCGGGGCGGCTGCGCATCGGCCGCTCCACGTTGACGCACGCGGTGGATGGCACGGTGCGCATGGAGGTGGATGACGGGACGGCGCCGTGGGGCCGTCCGGTGCGCGCCAGCCTGACGTTGCGGCCGCTGACGGGGCGGGGCACGGAGGTGCAGCTCATGCCGGGCCTGCCGCACTACTGGCAGGCATTGGCGCCCCGGTCGGAGGCGCGGCTGGAGGTGTCCACGCTGGGCGTGACGGCCGAGGGGATGGGCTACCACGACACGAACCACGGCCAGGAGTTGCTGGGCGCGCGGCTGTCCGGCTGGCACTGGGCGCGCACGCACCACGCGAACCACACGGTGGTGGACTACCACCTGCCGGACGGCGTGGCGCCGGTGCGCATGGTGGCGGGGTCGAATGGCGTGGTGTGCGAGCGCGGCCCAAACCCCGAGGCGCGTCCCACGAACCTGACGGGCTGGGGGCTGCGCGTCCCCTCGAAGCTGCACACGGGCGACGAGGTGGTGGGCGTACCGCACCTGCTGGAGTCCTCGCCCTTCTACGCGCGGCTGGAGTCGAGGCGGGACACGCTGGACACGATGGGAGAGGTGGCGGACTTCCGCCGCTTCCATTCCCCGTTCATCCGCTGGATGGCGCACTTCCGCACGCGCATGGGGAGGGCCGCATGACCGCGCTCATGCAGGCAGGACTCAGCTGGATGTCTCCAGGCCCCCGGCCATCCCCGCACTTCACCAAACCTGTCCGACAGTCGGACCGGTTCCCGCTGCCCGCATGGAGCAGCAACCGCCTGACCACGGCACGCAACGGGGCGGGGCCAGGGGTCACCAAACCTGTCCGACAGTCGGACAGGTTTCCGCTGTTCGCACAGGGCGGAAGCCTCCCGACCCTGGCAGGTGCCGGGGCGGGGCCAGGGGTTTCCAAACCTGTCCGACAGTCGGACAGGTTCGTGCGGCGCGCCCCCGGCGGGGGGACCGCGCAGGATTCTCATTTCCCAGCCATGTGGGCGGAGTCCATGCCCGAGGGCGTGGAACGGCATGCGCGTGCGGCTCCGTTGCGTGAGCGCAAGGGGCGGACGCCATGAACGCGCTCGGCTTCTTCACGCTCGGGTGGACGGTGATGGCCGGTGGCTTCAGCGCGGTGGCGCTGGCGCGGCTGTATCGCCGTGCACCCGTGACGGCTGGGGGGGCGCTGCCCTCCGTGCTGCTCCTGCGCCCCGTGGATGCGCCCACGCCGTTGGAGCTGGAGAACCTGGCGCACCCCATCGACTACGCGGGGCCGCTGGAGCAGGTGGTGCTGTCGCCGTACCGGCCGCGCCTGGCCGAGGGCGTGCGCTGGCTTCCGAGCGACCCCGTGTGCCCCAACCGCAAGGTGGGCCACCTGCTCTACGCGCTGGAGACGCTGGACGTTCGCGGACGGGTGGTGCTCGCGGTGGACGCGGACGTGGCGGTGACGGGCGCGCTGGTGGAGGGCCTTGCCTCTCCCCTTGTAGCCGGCGCCGCCTTGAGCACCGCCGCTCCCACGCCCGTGGGCGCGGTGGACGCGGCGGGCCGCGCGATGGCGGGGCTGCTTCGCTACACGCATCACAGCTTCCGCGCGCTGCACGCGATGAGCGCGGGCGCGCAGGCCGTGTGCGGCAAGGCGCTCGGGCTGTCACCGCGCGCGGCGGAAGAGCTGGCCGGACTGTCGGACCACATTGGCGAGGACCTGGAGCTGGCGAAGCGGCTTCACGCGCAGGGACTGGACGTGGCGCTGAGCCCCGCGCCCGCGTGGGTGCCTGTCGCCAACGGGGCATCCTGGCGTGTGCCTTTGGAGCGCTTCACGCGGTGGATGCAGGTGCTCGCGAGCCACCGGCCGGGTCTGTATCCCACCGTGCCGCTGCTCTTCACGCCCACCGTGCCGCTGCTGCTGCTCGCCGCGTGGCTCCATGAGGTCACCGTATGGCTCGCGGTGGCGGCGCTCGTCGCCGTGCGCACGCTGCTGTCGCTGCGCCTCGCCGCGTTGAGCCGCGTGCCCTCGGAAGCGGACCGGGGCCACGCGCTGACGGACTGGGTGCAGGGTGAGTTGCTGCTGCTCGCGGCCTTCGCGGCCTCGCTGACGCGGCAGGGGAGGGTGACCTGGCGCGGCCATACCTACGCGCTGGAAGCTGGGGGACGCATGGTGCGGGTGGCGTCGCAGTGGAGTGGAGGCCCGGGATGACCTACGCGCGCTTCCTGGGGCTCTTCGTCGTCCTGCCCATCCTGTTCCTGCTCGTGCGCTACCGCCGCACGCTGTCGTGGCGGGGGCTCGCGCCCCTGGGCTTGCTGCTCATCATCGTCTACGCGGCCACGTCGCCGTGGGACAACATGGCCGTGAAGTGGGGCCTGTGGGGCTTCGACCCGGAGCGCATCTGGGGCGTGAAGCTGGGCTACCTGCCGCTGGAGGAGTACCTCTTCTTCGGCCTCCAGACGCTGCTCGTGGGCCTGTGGGCGCGCGACCGGTTGGAGCGTGTGCTGGCGAAGAAGCCTCAGCCCGTGTCTCAAGAGCAGAAGCCCGTCCGCGCGGAGCGGACCCTGGAGCCTTCCGAGGTGTCGCCATGATGGAGACACGCTGGGCGTACCTCATCCACCTGCTGGCGTGGACGCTGCCGGTGATTGCCATCCAGCTGGCGGTGCTCGTGAACCACTACAAGGCCCGCTCGGGCGAGGTGCTGCGCGCGGTGCTTCCCCCGGCCCTGGTCGTGGGCGTGTACCTGTCCATCGCGGACCACCTGGCCATCTCCACCGGCATCTGGAACTTCGGAGAGGGACGGCACGTGGGCGTGTACATTGGCGCAGTGCCGCTGGAGGAGATCCTCTTCTTCCTCATCACGAGCGTGCTGGTGTCGCTGGGGCTCGCGCTGTTCACGGCGCTCCTGCGGATCAGGGAGGCTCGGGCGTCTTGATTCGCGCGGCCAAGGGTGGGCCCTTCGGGTGGGCGGTGGACCGGTACATCGGGTGGAAGGTCCGCTCGACGTTCCGGGGCCTGTGGGTGCGCGGCGAGCTGCCCGCCGATGGCGTGGGCCGGCTCGTCTACCTGAACCACTCCAACTGGTGGGACGGCTTCGTGCTGCACCAGCTCTGCCAGGCGGCGAACTGGGACGGGTACTGCCTCATGGACGAGGAGAACCTGCGCCGCTATCCCTTCCACACGAAGATGGGCGCCTTCAGCATCCGCAAGCAGGACGCGATGTCGTCCCTTTCCTCGCTGCGGTACGCGAAGGAATTGCTGCGCAAGCCACGCGCGGCCGTGTGTGTCTTTCCGGAAGGCGAGCACCGGCCCTTCGGCGTCCACCCGCTGAAGCTGGAGCGCGGCGTGGAGTTGCTCGCCCGCGCGGCGAAGGCGGAGTGCGTGCCCATCGCCATCCGCTACGCCTTCTTCGAGCACGAGCGGCCGGACGTGTTGCTGGAGGTGGGCGAGGTTCACGAGGCCGGTCCGCTGGAGCGCTTCCAGAGTGGGTTGGAAGCGGTGGTGCGGCGGGTGTCCGAGGCCACGAGCCTGGAGGGCTTCACGCAAAAGGTGTCGGGGGCGCGAGGCGTGGCGGAGCGCTGGGACCGCGCGCGAGGCCTGGGCCCATGAGTCTGCGCATCCGCACCATCGCCCGGCTCACCGGCATCCGCGAGGCCACGCTGCGCGCCTGGGAGCGCCGCCATGGCTTCCCGCGCCCGGAGCGCAGCGAGAACAACTACCGCGTCTATTCACGCGACGAGGTGGAGGCCGTCCGCCGGGTGGCGAAGCTGATGGAGGAGGGCCTCTCGGTGAGCGAGGCCATCGCCCAGGTGCGCGACGAGCCCCGGACGGCCGTCCCGCCGGAAGCGCGGCACCTGGAGCGCTTCTGGGCGGCGGTGATGGTGCTGGACGCGGAGGCCGCGGACGCGGCGCTGTCCGCGGCCCAGGTGGGGCTGGGCGCGACCACGTATTGCGACACGGTCCTCATTCCGCTGCTGCGCGAGATGGCCTCCCGCCTGGACGTGGCCCGCGAGCACCTGGCGTCCGCGCTGGTGCGGCAGCGGCTGCGCATGCTGCTGGCGGGAATGGAGCGCGTGGGGGAGGGGCCCCGGGCGCTCCTGGCGTGTCCGGCGAGGGACCACCACGAGGGTGGGCTGCTGGCGCTGGGAGTGCACCTGAAGGCGCGGGGCTGGCGGGTGACGCTGCTGGGCGCGGACACGCCCTCGGAGGCGTTGGAGGGGGCGTGTTTGCAGGTGCGCCCGGACCTGGTGGCGCTGTCGTTCATCCGCCGCCGGGATTCGGACGACTTCGTCGCGGTGTTGTCCGGAGCGATGCATGCGTGCGCGCCGGCGCCGGTGGTGGTAGGCGGGCCTGGGGCGCGGGAGCACCTGAAGACGTTGTTCACCCTGGGCGCGCAGTACGCGGAGTCCGAGGAGGAGCTCATCGCCGTCTGGCAGCAGGCGCGAAACGCGCAAAACCGACCGTAAAGCACGCACACCATGGCTGAGCGCACCTATCGCATCCACATCGCAGCGGAGCTGTCGGGGGTCCGGGTGGAGCTCATCCGGGCCTGGGAGCGCCGCTACGGGGTGCTCGAGCCGGAGCGCACGCCCGCGGGCTACCGCGTCTATACCGACCGCGACGTGGCCCTGCTCAAGCGGCTCAAGGCGCTGACGGACGAGGGGGTGGCCATCAGCGAGGCGGCGAAGCTGGTGCCCCAGCTGCGCGCGGAGCTGGACGTGGTGGCGCCTCCGTCCGCCGAGAGTCCCCAGGCGCGGACCGGCTCCGGCTCGCAGCCGGAGACATGGCGCGCGGTGGTGCTGGCCGCGGCCGAGGCGTATGACCAACCCCGCGTCGTGCGCATCCTGGACGAGGTGCTGACGGCGCTGCCGCCGTTGAAGGCCTTCGAGGACGTGCTGGTGCCGGTGCAGCGCGAGGTGGGCGACCGCTGGCATGCGGGGACCCTCACGGTGGCGCAGGAGCACCTGGTGACGCAGGTGGTGCGCGAGCGGCTGGTGAGCCTGCTGCACGGTGCACCCCGGGGAGGGCGCAAGCACGCGGTGCTGGCGTGCTTCCCGGAGGAGGAGCACGAGATTGGCCTGTTGGGTGCGGCGCTGCGGCTGCGCCACACGGGGGTGCGCGTGACGCTGTTGGGGCAGCGCGTGCCGGCGGAGGGACTGGGCGAGACGGTGGCGCGGGCAAAGCCAGACGTGGTGGGCCTGTCGGCGGTGACGAACCGGGGCGCCACGGTGTTCGAGGACGTGCTGACGCGCATCCAGGCCGCGCTGCCCAAGGGGCTGCCCCTCTGGGTGGGAGGCCCCGCCGCCCAGGCGCACGCGGACGTCTGTGAACGCCTGGGCGTGAGGCTCTTCGCTCACGAAGACGATTGGACGCGGATGACGGGTTAGTGCGTCAGGGCCTCCATCCCCGCCATCTTCTCCGCGGCTAGCTTCAATGCGGCCCCGTCACGCGGTTGAAGAACACTCCCGTGTTGCCGACTCTCTCAATCCCCTCCTTGATCTCCTCGGAGACAATCAAGGCCAGCTCCCACCCCATGGGGCGGAAGACACGCGCATCTTCAATTTTTGAAGTGTCGATACGCAGGCCAGAGATTGAGCGGTATTCGCCTACCCGCTCGGGTACAGCCCCGTCCGGTGGATAGACCTGGACCTCGCGACAGTTGGCTTCGTCAATGCACTTGAAGCGCCGGGTCGCGTTGACGACGTAGTATCGCTCTGGCGTCCCCTCAATCTCTATCGGGAACAACTGCGCGTCGTCAGGTGCGAGTTCCCGGAAGACGCTCGCGACCTGCTCGTTCGCAATGGGCGTGCGGTCTGCATTGGCTACCGAAAAGGTGCGCTTCACATCAATGTGAAAGGGGACTGTCTTGAGCGGTCCCGGGTCAGTCACCGGTCTCCCCTCCACGAACATCCACGGAGCCTCCAGTGCTCCTCCTTCCGTGGGGACGGGTGTGTCAAGGCACCATTGAGCGACATCCCCAATCTCCACTGCGTAGAACTCTCGCGCCATCTCAGCCTCCACCCACCACGACCAGTCGCCTCAACTCCGTGCCAGTCGTAAGAAGATCCCCTGCAATCCTCGCCAGTTCCTCAATCAGGCGGACCCGGCACGTCTCCTCTGACTTGCATCGCCCCAACGCTTTCTCCAACCGGTCGAGAACAGCCTGATGGTATTCGCGTGGGTGCGGCCCCTGATGGGCTTTCAGACGTACCTGGTTCGCGACGTCCTCCAGCTTCATCCCAGCCCGGGCAAATAGCCTTGCACATTGCGGCGTCCAAGGCCCTCCGGACACAGCGGAGACCAGGTTCTTGTTCGTGCAGATGTGATGAACCGGCCCTTCGGCGTCACCTGGAATCTGGCCGTTCGAGTACATCGCGAGAGCAGCCGCTGCCCCAGGAGCCAACGCGATGTTGAGCGCTTCAGCGGCGGGCAGCGCGATGGACGCCACGCCACCGTTCAGCGCTGCCCCAAGTGAGAATCCCGCCTCGGCTTGTCCTCGGAGCGCGGCCTGGGGGAAGCCCGGGAGCTTGGGGCCCTGGGCCGCCATCGCGTTCTTCCCGCCAAGCGCCGCCGTGACGAGCAGCACCAGGACGCGCGTGCCGTTGGTCCCCAACACCCGCCCGAATCGGTGACCGATGTCCTGCAATTCGATGACGCTCGTTGCCGTTCCTGCATCGTCCCAAAGCCGCACGAAGCCCTGGCCCATCTCCCAGACCGGCAGGATGCCCAGGTAGGCCACCATGGCGGCTGTCAGCACCACGGCGATGGCCTTGGTGACAGGCTCGGGAAGCGTCATGGTGAGAAGCACGCTCAGCGCGGCTGCCGTTACCATGGCCTTGAGTGCCGCCGGGTTCAGCATCTTGCCAACCTCGGCCTCGACGCTCTCCCACACGCTATCGAGCGCGAAGGACAAGGCCATGAGCGTCCGGTCCTTGCGCGAGAACGTCAGCCCCGTCCCGCCCACCAGGGTCAAGCAGTCATCCGCGTCGGGGCAGAGGCGCGCGTACAAGGATTCAGGCGAACTCCGCGAGCCGGAGTCCGCGAGCCCCTCCGAGGAGGCGAGCAGCGTCCTGGACCGCACCCACCCTCGCGCGTCCGCTGCTTCCGTCTCCCGGAACGCAACGTCCATGCGCATGTCCAGGATGAGCTGCGTGAGGGCGGACGTGAATGCGTCCTCGCTCACCTGGACCGGGGCAACCTCCACCGGCTCGTGGGCAACCCACGGTCCGCTCCCGGTATCGATATGGACAACGCTGCGGGTCGCACACCCCGTCGCGAGCAGCAGCAACAGCGTGACGGCTCCGGCCAGCCTCATTGCGTCCCCCGAAGATCAGGAAGCGCTGCATCCTGACCTTGGGGCGCGACAGCTTCAACGGACAGCAGACGGAATCGCGCTGCCCCGCTCAGTGCGTCAGCGCCTCCAGGGCCTTCGCCTGCGCGTCGATGAAGTGCCCGTAGTCCGAGTCCACCTGATCTGAATAGTCGCAGGCGAACTCGGTGACGGCCTCATCGAAGTGTTCCTTGGTGCCCAGGTATCCGGCAATGAGCGCGGCGTCGCCGGTGCGTGCATGGGCGCGGGCCAGGGTGGCCCCACAGGCGTCCGCGTAGTCCTGGAACACCGGCGCGTCCATCTTCTCCGCGTCCAGCGCACCCTTCATGTCGCGCAGCTGGCGTACGTAGAAGGCGCCCATGCCCTGGACCTCCGTCCAGCCGAGGAACAAGTCGGAGAAGGCCTGCATGCGCCGCTGGCCCACCACCACGCGCTCGCCCGCGCTGTGGAACTCGCTGGGGCCCAGGTAGGGCTCCAGCACGGAGGCCTTCGCTTCCTTGAGCTGCAACACCAGCGGATCCTCCCCGCCGTTGCCTTCACACAGCACGACGTAGGCCTGGAGCCCCACGCTGCCCACGCCCACGACCTTGAAGCCCCACTCCTTGCGCCGGTAGCGCAGGCACAAGTCGCGCACCGCGCCGTCCAGCGACTCGAGGTAGCCCACAGTGAGCCGCTTGATGCGCCGCTCCAACTCCGCGGGCGTCACGTCCATCTTCACCGCGCTGAGCGGGAAGAGCAGGGGCGGCTGGTAGGCCAGGTGCCGCTGGCCGTTGCGCTCCACGGTGAGCTTCTCCACCGCGTGCGCGCTGGTGTGGCGCTTCGCCTTTTCCACCGCTTGCGCGGCGAGCTTCGCGGTGTCGTCGGACTCGGAGTTCTTCAGCTCCTTCGCGTCCACGTGGAGCGACCAGACCTCCAGGAGGCTCCGGGTCGTCAGTTCGCGCATCGTGAGCCGGTAGGACTCCACGGCCTTGCGCGCGGCCTTCTTTCCGCAGCGCCCGCCCAGGCCGTTCTGCTTCGCGGCCACGACGAAGCTCGCGGCCAGACGCTTCACGTCCCATTCGAAGGGGCCGGGCAGCGTCTCGTCGAAGTCGTTGAGGTCGAAGATGAGGTTGCGCTCGGGCGTGCCGAAGAGGCCGAAGTTTGCCAGGTGCGCGTCGCCGCAGATTTGACTGCGCAGGCCGCTGTGCGGCGTGTGGGCCAGGTCGCGCGCCATGACGAAGGGCGTGCCGCGCAGGAAGGCGAACGGGGACTCGGACATGCGCTCATGGCGCACGGGCACCAGCCACGGCAGCCGCGTAGCGTCGGACTCCTTGAGCTGCGCGAGCGGGTCGCGTCCTCGGAAGGGCTTCCATGTCGCGTGACTGCTCCGGGGACAGCGCTTGCGCAGGGCTCGGCCCGCGTCCATGCGCTCCTCCACGGAGCGGAAGTCCACGGCCTGCAGCCGCGAGGGCTTCAGCTTCCGGGGCGTGCGCCGCGTGCGCTGCTGTTTCTGGTTGGATACGAGGGGAACCTTCGCGGCTCCCAGCTCCGATGTGCCGTCCGCATCCATGGGGTGTGTGACTCCTCACCGCCAAAAGTGGGGCCGGCACCTCGGAACCGGAAGCGTCCGGGGCCGGAAAATCGTCCGCCCCCGGGAACGACAACGCATGGAGTGTTCACCCGTGGGCGCGCTTCAGGCCGCGGCGGCCAGCAGGTCCCGGAGGATGTCCCGTGCGCGCGTCCACAGCAGCGAGCCGCCCTCGTCCGGCAGGAAGTGGCGGACCGCGCGGGGAAAGCGCGTGGCGAGCAGCGCGCCTCCATCCGGCGAGTGCACCGGACTGGTGTCGCGTCCGCCGTACCAGAGCCGCACGGGCACGGTGATGGCTTCGGGCGGGACGGGCCACCGGCCCATGGCCAGGGTGAGGTCGCGCGCGTAGCCGCTGGCGCCTTGCGCGAAGCCCTCGCGCAGCGCCTGGCGATACGCGGACGCGAAGGCGGGCTCGCGGTAGCGGGCGCGGTCCTCCGGTCCGCTCATGCCGTCGACGAGCGCCCACATTCCGTCCGCGTCCGCGCGCGCCGCGAAGCCGGCCTCGAAGCCCGCGCGGTCCGACTCGATGGCGGCGACCATGCCCGCGACCTCCGGAGGGAGCAGGGCCCGGGTCGCCGGGTAGGCGAGCTCGTCCTGGCCCGCAACGAGCGCCATCGCGGACACCCGCCCTGCTCCCGCGAGGGCCACCGCGAACGGAGCGCCCTGGGAGAAGCCCACCACGGCGGGCCGCGACAGGCCCAAAGCCTCCATCACCGCCGCGACGTCCGCCGTCCAGCGGGAGAAGTCCTTGAGCGGGTCCGGCTGGGAGAGGCCCAGCCCCGCCCGGTCCACGCAGAGCAGCCGCACTCCCAGCTCGCGCACCGCCTCCGCGCCAAAGCCCAGCGAGCTGCTCGTCGCCGCGCCGGAGCAGAAGAGGACCGGCACGCCGTCGGGCGCACCCCACTCCGTCCACCCCACCCGTCGTCCGTGCTCACGCTCAATGTGGTGACTGCGCTCCGGTGCCGTCAGTGCAAGCGTCATGGGCACAAGCCTGGGAAACGTCGGGCATGGCGTCCAGCGGATTCCCGCGACGCGAGAGCACCGGCCGCTGGGAACGCCAGCGAAGTCACTCCCGAAGAAACACCTTCGTCGGCGTGAGCGGGATGCCGTTCTTCGGGCGCAGGGTGATGGCGGGGAGGACCTCCGGCGCGGGCCCTGGCTCGGCTTCGAAATGGAAGCGCTGGAGCACCGTGGCCAGCACCAGGCGGATGACCATCAGTGCGGAGCCCGCACCAATGCAGAGCCTGGGCCCTCCTCCAAAGGGACAGTAGGCAAAGCGCGGGATGCGCCGCTCCAGTCCGTCCGCCCAGCGCTCGGGACGGAAGGCCTCCGGCTCCGGGAAGTGGCTCGCGTCCCGATGCAGCGCCCACTGGGACCACGCGACCACCGTCCCGGCGGGCACGAGGACACCGTCCATCCGGTCGTCCTGCTCCGCCACCCGGCTCATGCCCCACGCGGGCGGATACAGACGCAGCGACTCCTTCACCACCTGCTCGCAGTACGGCAGTGCCGGCAGGTCCGCCACCGTGGGCTCGCGGCCTCCCAGCACCGTGGCCAACTCTTGCCGCAGCGCTGCTTGCGCCTCGGGATGGCGCGCCAGCAACCACAGACTGAGCGCCAGCGCGGCGGCGGTCGTCTCATGCCCGGCGATCATCAACGTCAGACATTCGTCACGCAGCTGCGCGTCCGTCAGGTGTTCTCCGTCCTCGGCCTGCGCCTCCAGCATCAGGCCCAGCAGGTCCTCTCCAGGGCAGCCCTGCCTCCTTCGGCGCTCCACTACGTCGTCCACGACGGCGTGCAGGGCGCGCAGGCCCGCCCTGAACCGCCACTGCCCCGGCGTGGGCACCCAGGCGGGCAACGAGATGGGCGTGTCGAAGAGGTGCTGGGCGTGCAGCATCACCGCCTCCATGGCCCGCCCCAGCTCCCGCGCCTGCGCGGAGAGGTTCGCGCCGAAGAGCGTCTCCGCCTCCACGTCCAACGTCAGCGCCATCATCTCCGGGTACGCGTCGAAGGGCGCTCCCTCCCGCCGTGACGCCATCCAGGTGTTCGCGGCCTTCACCGCCACACTCCCGTGCGCGGCCAGCAGGTTCTTGTGGAAGGCCGGCTGCATCATCCGCCGCCGCCGCATCCAGAAGTCGCCGTGACTGGTGAACAGGCCGTGGCCCACCACCACCTCCAGGGCGCGCTTCTGGAAGGCGTCCTTCGGGTAGTTGCGGAAGTTCTTCACCAACACGTGCTCGATGGCCTCCGACGTGTTGAGCAGGTAGATGTCCGTCCCCACGAAGCGGGTCCGCACCACCGCACCCCGGTCCGCGTAGCGCAGGAAGAAGCCCAGCGGATCCTTCCGGTACTCCAGCCCCTGTCCCACCCACGGCAGCCCCGCGGGAAGCCGGGGCGGAAGGACCGCGGAGTCGGAAGGGGCGGCGTGCATGCGGTGGCTCCTGGACGGGCACAAAAGACCTTCCCGAGAGCGCGAGTGTATCCGAGCCGTTCCAGTGGAGGCCCAACGGTGACGGCGCACGCTACAAACCCAGCTGGCCCTGGCGGGTTGCCAGGGGACGGGGGCGTGTGGCTCACCAGAGCGCGCTACCGCTCGTCGCCCGGCACGGGCCGGAGCTGTCCGCTGTTGATGGCCAGGGACAGGCTGCGCTCCATGGCCTCGCGCTCGTCGCGGGTTCCCGCGCGGAGGGCCTGGTGGAAGCGCTGTTGATCCGCTTCCGTCCAGCGGCCTCGCGTGATGGCGTCCGCCAGGACCTGTTGGCTCTGACGGGACGCCTCCACCTGTTCGGGCGTGGGGGCGGGGCGTGCCTCCTCCCCGGGCTCCGTGGGCTCCGGGGGCGCAGGGGCCTCCAGGGGCTGCCGGGTCGCGAGCACGGCGAGCTGTTCGCGGATGAGCCGCAGCTCCTCGCGGGAGTCCTGCGTCTGCATCACCACGGACGCGGGCGCGGGGCGGGGCTGCACGAGGGGAAGAAGCCGGGCGAGCTGTGCATCCAGCTTCGCGTCCAGCATCCGCTCCACCCGCGACTCCAGGGTGGCGAAGGTCAGCGCCACGCCCCCGGTGATGCCGAGCGCGATGCCCGGGACCTGTGACAAGAATGTCTGGAGGAAGGTCTTCATCGAAGGCTCCGGGGGCGTGACGCAAGCAGCGGGACTACGGCGCCTTCGGCTCCAGGTGCGAACCCTTGAGCACGTCGATGGTCTGACAGACGCCGGCCGCGTCCCAGGAGAAATAGATGTAGGCCGAGTCGTTGGCGGACTGGACGCTGCGCACGAGCGCCGGCGAGGACGAGTAGCAGGACACGTTGCCGCTCGCCGTGTTGTTGGCGAAGCACCGCACCGACTCACCGGAGGTCGTGTCCGCGAAGGTGCGGCAATAGATGTTCTGGACGGTGTCCGCGCTGTTGCGCGCCGTGCCCATCGCGCCGTACGCCGTGCGGGCGGTCGTGTTGATGGTCACGAAGAACTGCGTCTTCGACCCGGCATAGGCCACGGGGACGGCCAACAGGGCCAGCGCGACGGACGTTCCCAACGCCTGCGTGAAACGCTTCATGGTGTGGACTCCTTCAGTCAACGGCTGAAGGGGTTACGCCGGGGCCCGCGATTATTCCCGCGCGGCTTTCCGGTATCGTCCGGACACATCCCCTTCGCAGGAGCGTCCGCATGGGCAGCTATCTGGACTTCTACCGCCGCTCCATCGAAGCGCCGGAGGCGTTCTGGGCGGAGCAGGCCCGGCTCATCGATTGGGAGCGGCCCTTCGACGCGGTGCTGGACGCCTCCCGGCCGCCCTTCGCGCGCTGGTTCGTCGGCGGGCGCACCAACCTGTGCCACAACGCCGTGGACCGGCACCTGGCCACCCGCGCGGACCAGCTGGCGCTCGTCTTCGAGTCCACCGAGACGGACCAGCGCCGCCAGTACACCTACGCGCAGCTCCACGCGGAGGTGAACCGGACGGCGGCCATGCTGCGCTCGCAGGGCGTGAAGCGCGGGGACCGCGTCATCGTCTACATGCCCATGGTGCCGGAGGCCGTCTTCGTGCTGCTCGCCTGCGCGCGGCTGGGCGCCATCCACTCGGTGGTGTTCGGCGGCTTCGCGGCGCACAGCCTGGCCATGCGCATCGACGACGCGAAGCCCGTCCTGCTGGTGACGGCGGACGCGGGCATGCGCGCGGGCCGCGTCGTGCCCTACAAGCCGCTGGTGGATGAGGCCCTCACGCTCGCGAAGCACCCGCCCGCGCGTGTGCTGGTGCTGGACCGGGGGCTCGTTCCCAACAGCCCCGTCACGCCGGGGCGCGACATGGACTTCGCCACGCTGGGCCGCGAGCACGAGGGCGCGCAGGTGCCGGTGGAGTGGATGGAGTCCTCCGAGCCCAGCTACATCCTCTACACGTCCGGCACCACCGGGAAGCCCAAGGGCGTGCAGCGAGACACGGGCGGCTACGCGGTGGCGCTGGCCGCGTCCATGCGCCACATCTACACGGGCCAGCCCGGAGAGGTGATGTTCACCGCCTCCGACATCGGCTGGGTGGTGGGGCACTCGTACATCGTCTATGGCCCGCTGCTGAACGGCATGACGACGGTGCTCTACGAAGGCCTGCCCATCCGTCCGGACGCCGCCGTCTGGTGGAGGCTCATCGAGCAGTACCGGGTGAGCGTGATGTTCACGTCGCCCACGGCCATCCGCATCCTGAAGAAGCAGGACGCGGCGTTCTTGAAGCGCCACGACACGTCCAGCCTGCGCTACCTGTTCCTCGCGGGAGAGCCGCTGGATGCGCCCACGCACGCATGGATTTCGGACGCGCTGCCGTCCACGCAGGTGCTGGACAACTATTGGCAGACGGAGACGGGCTGGCCCATCCTCGGGCCCGTTCCCGGGGTGGAGCCGCGCAAGCGCAAGCTGGGCTCACCGGGCGCGGCCATCTACGGCTACCGCGTGAAGCTGGTGGACGGGCTGAGCGGTGAAGAGGTGACGGCGGCGGACCAGAAGGGCGTGCTGGTGATTCAACCGCCGCTGCCGCCGGGCTGCCTGTCCACGGTGTGGGGCGACGACGCGCGCTTCGTCTCCACGTACTTCGCGAGCTTCGACACGCCCCTCTACAACACCTTCGACTGGGCCACGCGCGACGCGGATGGGGACTACTTCATCCTGGGCCGCACGGACGACGTCATCAACGTGGCGGGCCACCGCCTGGGCACGCGTGAGATTGAAGAGGCCATCAGCGGCCACCCGGCCATCGCCGAGGTGGCGGTGGTGGGCGTGAAGGACGAGCTCAAGGGCCAGGTGGTGATGGCCTTCGCCGTGCCCAGGGACCCCGCGCGCCTGCAACGCGAGGAGGACCGGGACGCCCTCTCGCGCGAGGTGATGGACACGGTGGGCCGGACGCTGGGCGCCGTGGCCCGCCCCGCGGCGGTGTACGTGGTGGCGAACCTGCCCAAGACGCGCTCAGGCAAGCTGCTCCGCCGCAGCATCCAGGCCGTGGCGGAGGACCGCGAGCCGGGAGACCTCACCACCATCGAGGACCCGGGCGCGCTGGAAGGCATCCAGGCGGCGCTCAAGGCGCGGCCCCCGAAGGCTTGAATCGGAAGAAAAGCCCGGCGCGGCCCCCAGGGCCGTGGAGGCCGCGCCGGCATACAACTACTGCCCGGAGCTCACCGTGAAGGTGGCGCCGGAGTAGGCGCTGTAGCCGCGGATGAGCACGTAGTACGTGCCCGACTGTGCGCCGTTGATGGTGCAGGTCTCGTCGCTGCTGGCGCCCGCGGAGCGGCAGTCGTAGCTGGTGGTCGTGGGCGCGCTGCCGAACTTCACGTAGAGGTCCGCATCACCCGTGCCGCCCGCGAGCTGGAAGCGCATGGCGGTGGCGCCGGACGGCTTCACGTAGCTCAAGTTCGTGTTGCTGTTGCGGGCGCCGGACACGTTGGTGAGCGTGGTGACGGTCGTCCAGACCGGCGGCGCGGCCACACCCACGGCGCTCCAGGCCTCGTTGACGGACGTGACGGCGCTGGCGCCGTACAGGTCCGCGGCCGCCTGCGCGGTGGCGCCGCGCGCGTCGGCGAAGGTGCTGCCCGGCGTCAGGTAGACGGTGTTCGCGCGGTAGAAGATGGCCGCGCCCTTCATGATGCTGGCGTAGGCGTTGGCGTCGAGCGCGGGCACCACGTTGCTCGTCTTGCCGCGAGGGTGCGTGCCGCCGCTGACCATCAGGTGGAACGCCAGGTTCGCGATGCCGGAGTTCCAGTGCACGCCGCCGCTGTCCGACGTGCCGGTGTAGCGCGTGGGGTAGTAGTCGTAGTCCCCCGCGATGGCCGGGTCGTTCATGTAGCGCAAGGCGTCGCCCGCGGTGGCCGGCGTCCAGCACTCCTCGCCAATCTTCCAGGTGTTGGCGCTGACGGCGCCGTCCCGGTACGCCTCGATGGCGGCGCCGAAGACGTCGGACATGGCCTCGTTCAGCGCGCCGGACTCGTTGGCGTAGATGAGCTCCGAGGACGTGTCCGTGACGGCGTGGGTCAGCTCGTGGCCCACGACGTCCAGCACCGTGAGCGCGCTGGACTGCGAGCCGTCACCGTCGCCGTAGACCATCTGCGTCCCGTTCCAGAACGCGTTCACGTAGTTCTTGCTGTAGTGGACGCTGGAGGTGAGCGCGGTGCCCAGCCCGTCGTAGCTGTCCCGGCCGAACACGTTGGCGTAGAAGTCGTACGTGAAGCCCGCGTTGTCGTGGGCCTGGTCCAGCACCGCGTCGCCAGAGACGCCCTGGCCCTCGCTGCGCACCAGCGTGCCGGGCAGCGTGGTGCGGTTCTTCGCCGTGTAGGTCTTCCGGTTGCGGCTCGTCTGCAGGTTGTCGAAACCCCAGACGGAGTCTCCGGTGCGCGCGTCGATGAAGACGTTGGGCATGGAGGGCAGGCCGTCCACGTCCACCGTCTCCAACTGCACGCGCCACGTCAGGCGGGTGTCCTTGCTGTCGGCGAGGATCTGCAGGTCCGCGCGGGGCGCGCCCGTGAGCACACTGCCCGCGGCCTCCAGCCCGGACACGGCGCGCTGGATGGCCTCCTGGGCCCGCAGCCGGGGCGTGGTGTCCACCTTGAGGTCGCGCACCAGCTTGTCCGTCACACCCGCGACCGCGCCGTTCGCGTCCAGGTGGACGATGGCCGCCGCGCCAAAGACAGGCACGCCCTGGAACGTCTGCGTGAGGCGCTCATGCGCCTGTCCGCGCCCGTCCACGTGGAAGCGCCGCGAGGTCAGCTCGCCCGCTCCCTTGAGGAAGCCGGGGCGCTGCGCCTGGAGCTGGCGGAGGCCGTCGCCGCGCACGGGCTTCGCGGCCAGCGCGCTGCCCTGCTGCGCCTCCGTCTGGGAGGTGTCTTCCGCGGTGTCGGTGGGACCACAGGCGCTTCCCAGCAGCAGGAAGGACGCGAGCGAGGCGTAGTGACGGATGCGCATGGGGGACTCCGGTTCGCGCGAGGGGCGCTTTCCAGGGGGTGTGCTTTCACCCGGAAAATAAAATTCCTGGGCAATTCAGGAGACCCGGGATCCCACGAAGTGGCCACTGCGGGAGCTTCAGCCCTTGCGCAGCTTCACATCGCGCTTCGCGCCGGGTGCCGCCGGGTCCTTGGGCAGGTGCCTCAAGCCCATCCACCCGAGCGCCGCGACATGGCGGGCCACGTTCTCCGTGGAGAAGGCCTTGCCCTCCGCCGCCCACCAGTGGCCCACCTGCGTCACCATGCCCACCAGCGCGTTGGCATAGATGGGTGCCACCTTGGGCGGGTAGCCGGCGTGCTCGAACTCGCTGCGGAAGACGTCGCTCACGCGCTGGGCCAGGTCGTCGATGACGCGCGTCAGCCCGCGCCGCGCCGCCGCCGTGGGCGAGTCTCGCGTCAGCACCGCGAAGCCCGCCGGCTCCTCCTTCACGTAGGCCATGAACGCCAGCACCGCGTCCTCGAAGCGCTGCCGGGGCGTGCCCTGGGCGATGCTCGCGGACACGCGCGCCACCAGGTTCTCCAGCTCCCGGTCCACGATGGCCGCGTACAGCCCCTCCTTCGCGCCGAAGTGCTCGTAGACGATGGGCTTGGACACGCCCGCTTGCTGGGCGACCTCTTCAATCGAGGTCGCCTCGTAGCCCTTCGAGGCGAAGACCGACCGGCCGATCTCCATCAACTGGACCCGGCGTTCCGCACCCGTGAGCCGCTGTTTCTTCTTCAAGTTGACCTCTAACCTACCCGTCGGTAACTTACCGGACCGAAACCTACCATCCCGTAGGGAAAGCGTGGAGTCGCCACCGTCATGAAATGCTTCGTTTCGAAGGGTGTCGAGTCCGCCATGGGGCGCGCGTGAGCGCGGCGGTGCCGGGCATGGAGAAGCCGAAGCTGCGGGGCGTGTTGCACCAGTGGGCGGCGGCGTTCGCGGTGGGGGCGGGGGTGGTGCTGGTGGCGATGGCGCCCACGCAGCGCACGGCGGTGGCGTCCGCGCTGTACGCGCTGAGTCTGGTGGGGCTGTTCACCATCAGCGCGACGTACCACCGGGTGAACTGGTCACCGAAGGCCCGCGCGTGGATGCGCCGGGCGGACCACGCGGCCATCTTCCTGCTCATCGCGGGGACGTACACGCCGGTCATCCTGCTGGGGCTGCCTCCGGAAGTGGGCAACCCGCTGATGGCGTGGCTCTACGCGGGGGCGCTGCTGGGCATCCTGCAGTCGCTGTTCTGGGTGGGCGCGCCCAAGTGGGTGACGGCGGCGCTGGCCATCGGCGTGGGGTGGACGATGATGCCGTACTTCGGCGACGTCTTCCGCGCGGTGGGGCCTTCCGCCATCGCGCTCATCATCGCCGGGGGGCTGGCGTACACGCTGGGCGCGCTCGCGTATGCCTTCAAGCGGCCCAACCCCCTGCCCGGCGTCTTCGGCTACCACGAGGTGTTCCACGCCATGACGCTGGTGGGCGCGGGGCTGCACTTCGTGCTGGTGCTGCGCCTGGTGCGCGCGGCGGGATAGGACGTTTGTCCTTCCCCGGGGGATTGCGCTAGAGCGTCGTCCCGGAGGGGATATGTCCATTCACCTGCGTGGAATGCTATGGGGCGCGGTCCTGGTGCTGGGGCAGGGCTGCGTGACGTCGAACTCGCTGCGGGATCCGGAGCTGCGCCGGCGCGCGGCGAACATCACCATCGTCAAGGCGGAGGAATTGCCCAAGCGGAGGTTCACGTTCCTGGGCGAGGTCGAGGCGGCCACCTGCACCAGTGGCATCCACCGGACCAACTACTCGCCCGCGGCCCTGCAGGAGATACTGAAGGGCGAGGCCGCGCGGCTCCAGGCCGACGCCGTGACCAACGTGGCGTGCGGCGAGGGCGGCGTGCGCTTCGAGTGCTGGACGTCGTACGAGTGCCGGGGAGACGCCATCCGTTGGGAGGAAGCCCCCGCTCCAAGCGGTGAGAAGTTCACGCTCCTCGTACGGGAGTGATGGCGGCGGGAGGCTTCAGCGCCCCGCGACGGCGAGCCGGCGCTTCGAGGCCGCGGGCTCCGGGGCCTGCTTCGGAGCCTTTCGGCCCAGGTAGGTCTCTCCCCAGGACTTGAGCGCGGCAATCACGCCTCGCAGCGTCTGGCCCTGCGGCGTGAGGCTGTATTCGACGCGCGGAGGCACCTCCGCGTACACCTGCCGGTGCACGAGCCCGCTCTCCTCCAGCTCGCGCAGGTGCTGCGTGAGCATCCGCTGGGTGACGTCCGGGATGCGCTTGCGCAGCTCGCCGAAGCGCAGCGTGCCTTCGAGCAGGTGGTAGAGGATGAGCCCCTTCCACTTGCCGCCAATCACATCCAGCGTCGCGGACACCGGACAACCGGCGGAGCAGTCATAGGTCTTGTGCCGGGCCATGGTTCCCTTTTCGTGCGTATGGGCGGAAATCCTGCGTACTTGTCCGTTCCAACCTTCAGGACGATGTTGCACGCAAAGGAGCCCCCAATGCGAGCCGTCGCCCTCACGAAGTACCTCCCCAGTGACCATCCCGAAGCCTTCGTCGACGTGGAGCTGCCGGACCCCACGCCCGGTCCTGGAGACCTGCTGGTGCGCGTGCGCGCCGTGTCCGTGAACCCCGTGGACGTGAAGGTCCGCGCGCCCAAGGACAAGGTGGAGCCCTCGCCGCGCGTGCTCGGCTGGGATGCGGCCGGCGTGGTGGAGGCGGTGGGGAAGGACGTGAAGCACTTCCGCCCCGGCGATGAAGTGTTCTACGCGGGCTCCATCGCGAAGCCGGGAACGAATTCCGAGCTGCATGTGGTGGACGCGCGCATCGTCGGCCGCAAGCCGAGGGGGCTGACCTTCGCCCAGGCGGCCGCGATGCCGCTCACTTCCATCACCGCGTGGGAGCTGCTGTTCGAGCGCCTGGGCGTGCCAAGGCACAAGACGGGCACCCGGAAGGATGAGTTGCTCGTGGTGGGCGGCGCGGGGGGCGTGGGCTCCATGGCCATCCAGATCGCCAGCAAGCTGACGGACCTCACGGTCATCGCCACGGCGTCGCGGCCGGAGACGGTGGAGTGGTGCAAGTCCCTGGGCGCGCACCACGTGGTGGACCACCGCCAGCCCCTGGCCGAGCAGGTGAAGGCGCTGGTGCCGGGCGGCGTGCGCTACGTGATGGCGCTCACCGCGACGGAGCAGCACTTCGCGCAGTTGGTGGAGCTGATGGCGCCCTTCGGGCACCTGGGCATCATCGACGATCCGCAGACGCCGCTCGACGTGAACGCGATGAAGCGCAAGAGCCTGGCGCTCCACTGGGAGCTGATGTTCACGCGCGCGCTCTACGACGCGGATCCGCTCTCCCAGCAGCGGCTGCTCGACACGGTGGCGGACCTGGTGGAGGGCGGCACGCTGCGGACCACCATGACGCAGGACTTCGGGCCGCTCACCGCCGCGAACCTCCGGCGCGCGCACGCGGCGGTGGAGACGGGCCGCACGCTGGGCAAGATCGTGCTCAGCGGCTTCCCCTGAGGCCTCGCGGAGGCGGTGAAGTCCGCGGCGCCCGCCGGTAGACTCGTGGGCCTCGTGGGCATCGTGGAAGACACCTCCGGAAGCGCGTGGCGTGCCTGGGCGAAGCGGGCCGCCGCGTGGTCCGTGCCCGCGCTCTTCTCCGCGCTGGAGACGTACACGTTCAGCCGGGACATGGCCGGCGCGCCCGCGCTGTGGCGGGTGTTCGCGGCGCAGATGCCCGCCTGGTACGTGTGGCTGCCCCTCACGCCGTGGCTCACCCGGCTCGCCGCGCGTGAGCCCCTGAGCCCTCCGAGGCCGCGCCCTGTTCTTGTGCACCTGGCGGCGTGTCTGGGCATGGGCGCCCTGTTCGCCGCCGTGTATGCGCTGACGACGGCGCAGTTCATGCCCGGGCGGGATGCCACCTGGGCCGCGCGCTGGCTGCGTGCATGGTGGGGCTGGTTGCCGATGATGGGCATGGCCTACGCGACGGTGCTGGCGGTGGCCTCCGCCACCCGGGCCTCCCAGCGGGCGAGGGGCAGCGAGCGTCAGGCCGCGGCGCTCGCGGTGCAGCTGGCTGAGTCCCGGCTGCTCGCGCTCCAGACGCAATTGCAGCCGCACTTTCTCTTCAACACGCTCAACGCCATCGTGGTGCTGGTGCGCGAAAAGGAGACGGAGGAGGCCGCGCGCATGCTGGTGCTGCTGAGCGACCTGCTCCGGCAGTTGCTCCAGCAGGGAGCCACCCAGGAGGTGTCCCTGCGCGACGAGGTGGCCGTGCTGTCGCGCTACCTGGAGCTCCAGCAGCTGCGCTTCGCGGACCGGCTGCGAGTGGAGTGGGTGGTGGAGCCGGAAGCGCTGGAGGCCCGAGTGCCTCACCTGGTGCTCCAGCCGCTCGCGGAGAACGCGCTCCGCCACGGCATCGGCGTGCGCTCTGCCTCAGGAGTGCTGCGCATCGGTGCGCGGCGGTGCGGAGACGCGCTGGAGCTGACCGTGCGAGACGACGGTCCGGGGCTGCCCCGGGACTTCAACCTGGAAGCGGCAAGGGGCATCGGTCTGTCGAACACGCGTGCGCGCCTGGCGCAGCTCTACGGCGAAGCGGGACGGCTGGGAGTCGCCAACGCGGAAGGGCAGGGCACCGTGGCCACGGTCCTGCTGCCCTGGCGCTCCAAGCCGGACGCCGCTGGAGTGGCGCATGGCTGAGCCGGAAATGGCGCAGGCGTGCAATGCGCCGATGTCTTGGCACGGCCCGGAGCAGAGCCTGGCGCGAAGGCTGTGCGTCGTCGGGTGGCGTATGGCTGGGCCGTGGATGTTGCGGATGGACGAGGCGCCGTTGCCCTGGATGGGGCCAGAGCAGCGCTTGACGCGCGGGCAAGAAACCACCGGGGTGGTGCATGGCTGAGCTGCGCGTGCTGCTGGTGGACGACGAGCCGCTGGCCCGGAAGGGATTGCGGCAGGCCCTGGCACGCCATCCGGACGCGGTGGTGTGCGGCGAGTGCCGCGACGGCCGCGAAGCGGTGGGTGCCATCCGTGCTCAGCGTCCCCAGTTGGTGTTGCTGGACGTGCAGATGCCGGAGTTGGACGGCTTCGGCGTGCTGCGCGAGCTGGGCGTGGAGCAGATGCCCGCCGTCATCTTCATCACCGCGTTCGACACCTTCGCGGTGAGGGCCTTCGAAGTGCACGCGGTGGACTATCTGGTGAAGCCCTTCGACGACGCACGCTTCGACGCGGCGCTGGCCCGGGCCCGGCAGCGGCTGCGCGCCGGCGAGGCCGCGGAGTTGGGGCGTCGGCTCGCGGACCTGTTGGCGGACGCGGGCCCGGCACCCAGGCCCGCCGAGCCTCCCGCGGACCGGCTGCTGGTGCGCGTGGGGCTGCGCTCCGTGCTCGTTCCCGTCGCGGACATCGAGTGGGTGGAGGCGGACGACTACTGCGTCACGCTGCACGCGGACGGCAAGGCCCACGTGCTGCGCGAGAGCCTGGCGGCGCTGGAGGCGCGGTTGGACCCGGAGCGCTTCGTGCGCATCCACCGCTCCGCCATCGTCAACGTGGCGTGCATTCAAGAAGTACACCGTCCTTCGCCCACGGAGCAGGTGGTGGTGCTGCGAAGCGGCACGCGCCTGCGCGTGAGCCGCAGCCGCCGCGAGCACCTGGAACGGCGGCTGGGCCGGGCCCGCTAGGCCCCGAAACAACCCATGCTGCCCGCCGCCCGCCCGGCGCGGTCATCCAAAACCTGTCGGACAGTCGGACAGGTTCCAGCCGTCCGGGTCGAGCAGTCCCCTGCCGGGCGCGGTCTTCCAAAACCTGTCCGACAGTCGGACAGGTTCATGCCCTGCGTCCCAACCTGTCCGACAGTCCGACAGGCTTCCCGCGGTCGGCCCAAGCTGTCCGACAGTCCGACAGGCTTCCCGCGGTCGGCCCAAGCTGTCCGACAGTCCGACAGGCTTCCTGCGGTCGGCCCAAGCTGTCCGACAGTCCGACAGGTTTCCCGCGGTCGGCCCAAGTTGTCGGACAGTCGGACAGGTTCATGCCCTGCGTCCCAAGCTGTCCGACAGTCCGACAGGTTTCCCGCGGTCGGCCAAAACCTGTCCGACAGTCCGACAGGCTTCTTTTGACCGGGGACGGTGGCCCTCGGCCATGGCGGGGGGCCGCTGGTGGCGAACCTGTCCGACAGTCGGACAGGTTTCTGAGCTGCGCCGCCGACGGGGCGGCCCTGGATGGGTTCTCACCTTCTCATCCGTGGCGACAGGTTTCTTGTTTGAGGGCCTGGCTGGGCCTCAGGGCTTGCGGGACTTGTCCACGGCGGTGGTGAGCGCGCTCCAATCCGTGGGCTTCAGGTGCATGCCGAACACCTGGGACACAGGGAGCTTCTCGCGCGCGGCCACCTCCACGGTTTCGTCCACCTGCTGCACGTTGAAGAACGTGCCGTCCGGCTGGGGCTGCACCAGGTCGGACGTGTAGAGCAGCCGGTGTTCCGGCAGCCACGCGAACAGCATCCGCTCCCCTGTCTCCGTGCGCACCGGGACGAGCTCCAGACGGTTCTTCCCGGTGCCCAGCACGCGCCGTCCGTCCACGACCTGGAGCTTCGCGGCGCGCGGCTTCCTGGCGAGCGCATCCGGCACGAGCGTGCGCGGCGACGCCACCAGTCGCTCCACCAGCGCGGTTGAGGTCCAGCACGTGCACCGGGATGCCCCGGGCCACGTACTCGCGCAACCCGCCGATGTGCGGCCAGGCGTCGCTGGTGGACACCACGGCCTTCACCTTCAAGCCCGGGAAGCGCTTCGCTGCCTCGTCCAGCACTCGCGCCGAATAGCCGGACGCGAGCGGGCCCTCTACCACCACGACGCCGTCGTCCTGCGCCACCAGGGCCACGTTCCATGCGCCCGGTAGCTGCACCACCCCGGGAGCCACCTCCACGGGCGGCGCGTCCGGACGGACCACGGGGGCTTCGTCCAGCTTCCTCGCGCGGCGGGCCTCGAAGCCCTGCTTCACGTCGTCCGGCACGGCGAAGTCCGCGTCCGCGAGCGGTGGATCCACCGTCACCGCTGTCACCGTGACGGAGTGGTGTGGCTGGCCATTGCGCGCCCACTCCCAATGACGCGGGTAGCGCAGGCCGCCCGGCTCCAGCGTCCACGCCTGGAAGGACAGCACCGTGCGCACGTCCCCCCAGACGCTCCAGAAAGGGTCCTCCGGATGCGCATCCACTGTCTCCACGGCGGTGGGCAGGCCCGTGCGGGCGTTGAGGAACAGGCGCACGCTCGCGCGGTCCAGGTGGAAGGCGACGACGTGGTGGGGCACCTCCTGCAGCACCGTGTCCGCCTGGGCTCGCAGGTCCCTGGCGTCCAGGGCCGCGAGCAGCACGTGCTCGGGCGCGAAGGCCAGCCGCTCCTGCATGTCCTGGAGCTGCGCGGCGCCCAGCGGCCTCCACTTCCCCTGGAAGTCCGCCGCCGCCACACCGTCGGCGAGCAGCATCGTCACGCCCTTCCACTCATCCATCACCATCCCGCGGCTCTCGGACCTCTGGCGCAGGCGGCCCCGGTGCAGGTCGCGCACCTCTTCGAACTGCTCGTACATCACGAGGAATGGCGGCGTGGGGCGCTCGGACTGCTCCAGCAGGTTCCAGTGGCCCACGCCTCGAAGGCGCAGGCCCGTGAGCGCGCGGAGCCTGGCCTCGCCGCCCATGGCCTCGGCGGCGGCGCGGACGTGGGCGCGGCCGGGGTCCTCGGCGGCGGAGGCGGGCAGGGTGAGCAGCAGCGCCGCGACAGCGGACAACAGCAGGGGGCTTCGCATGGCCCCACGATGCCGTGGCTGGCACCTGCCTCCAGGGGCCATGCCGCCAGTGACCCGAATGGCGCGGCGAACGGTGCGCGGGACGCGGCGAATGGCGACGTCCCGCTGTCCCTCCCGCACCGGGCAGCCAGCCTTGTGTGGAGCCCTTGCCTGCACGGCCGGTCGCGGGCCTGCGGGACGGTGCACATCTTCGCCCGGGGTGAACCGGCCCAGGCGAGGGTGGACCATGAAGAAGACGGTGGCGGACCAGTTCGTGGAGGTCCTCGCGCTCGCGGGGGTGAAGCGCATCTATGGCGTGGTGGGCGACAGCCTGAATGCCCTCGCGGAGTCGCTGCGCCGGCGGGGCGACATCGAATGGGTGCCCATGCGCAACGAGGAGGCCGCCGCCTTCGCCGCGGGCGCGGAGGCGCACCTCACCGGGCAGCTCGCCGTGTGCGCGGGGAGCTGCGGCCCCGGCAACCTGCACCTCATCAACGGCCTGTATGACTGCCACCGCAGCCGGGCGCCGGTGCTGGCCATCGCCGCGCAGATTCCCTCCGTGGAGCTGGGCACCGGCTACTTCCAGGAGACCCATCCGGAGTCACTCTTCAAGGAGTGCAGCCACTACTGCGAGCTGGTCTCCGGGCCCAACCAGATGCAGCGCACCGCGGAGATCGCCGTCCGCAGCGCGGTGGGCAAGGGCGGCGTGGCCGTGGTGGTGCTCCCCGGCGACATCGCCATGCTGAAGGCGGAGGACGCGCGCGCCCCCACGCCGGAGTCACTGCGCGCATCGCCGTCCCAGCTGATGCCCTCTTCCGCGCAGGTGGAGCAGATGGCCGCGCTGCTCAACCGCGGCGGACGCGTGACGCTGCTGTGCGGCGCGGGCTGCGAGGGCGCGGGCGCGCAGGTGGTGGAGCTGGCGAAGCGCCTTCAGGCGCCCGTCGTCTCCGCGCTCCGGGGCAAGGAGTTCGTGGAGAAGGACAACCCGCACTTCGTGGGGCTCACGGGGCTCATCGGCTACGCGTCCGGGTACTGGGCGATGATCGACTGCGACGTGCTGCTGATGCTGGGCACGGACTTCCCCTACCGGCAGTTCTACCCGGACAGCGCCGATACGCGGATCATCCAGGTGGACGTGCGCGCGGAGAACATCGGCAAGCGCACGCGGGTGGACCTGGGCGTGGTGGGCAGCGTGTCCGCCACCGTCCAGGCGCTCCTGCCCCGCATCGAAGCGAAGCGCGATACGAAGCACCTGGAGCGCGCGCTCGCGCACTACCGCAAGACGCGCGAGGAGCTGGACGCGCTGGGGCAGGGCACGGTGGGCAAGAAGCCCATCTACCCGCCGCAGGTGGCCCGCGCGTTCGACCTCCAGGCGGCGGACGACGCCATCTTCACCTGCGACGTGGGCCTGCCCACGGTCTGGGCCGCGCGCTACGCGACCATGCGGGGCGGCCGGCGGCTGGTGGGCTCCTTCAACCACGGCTCCATGGCGAGCGCCCTCGCGCAGGCCATTGGCGCGCAGAAGGCCTTCCCGGACCGGCAGGTCATCGCCTTCTCCGGTGACGGCGGCTTCACGATGCTGATGGGGGACTTCATCGGCCTGGTGCAGCTGGGGCTGCCCATCAAGGTCGTGGTGTTCAACAACAGCTCCCTGGGCTTCGTGGCCATGGAGCAGCAGGTGGGCGGCATGCTCGACGTGGGCACCGCGCTCCAGAACCCGAACTTCGCCGCGCTGGCGGAGGCCGTGGGCATCAAGGGCCTGCGCGTGGAGGACCCGGCGCAGGTGGATGAAGCCGTCCAGCTGGCGCTCGCGACGCCTGGGCCCGTGCTGGTGGACGCCGTGGTCAGCAAGGCGGAGCTGGTGATGCCACCGCGCATCACCGCGTCCATGGCCGCGGGCTTCACCCTGTTCGGCATCAAGGCCCTGCTCAACGGCCGCACCAACGAGGTGCTGGAGCTGGCGCGCACCAACCTCTGGCGCTGAAACTCCTGGCATTTCCAGCGGTTGGGCGGGGCCGGAGAAAAATCAGCAGGGCCGCGAATCCATTCGGCCCGTGGCCGCCTCTTATCTTGCGAATGGGGATTTTCCCCGTCGCACGAGGCAGGTTCCATGGGCGTGACTTCGACTCCCGACGCGTTGTTGCTCGCGGCCCACGCCGGTGACCGAGTCGCGATGGTGCACCTGCTCCAACTCCAGCAGCCGAACCTCCGGCGCTACGCGCAGAAGCGCTGCCTCATCAGCGACGTGGACGACGCGGTCCAGGAGGCCATGCTGGTGATGTCCCGCCACCTGACCGCCGTGCGCAAGCTGGCGTCGTTCTCCGGGTGGATGTTCAAGATTGTCCAGCGCGAGTGCCGCCGCCTGGCCCGCACGGTGCTGAAGAACGACCCCTACGAGGAGGCGCTCGTGGACCAGTGGATGTCCGCGCACACGCCGGACTCGCTGCGGCTGGACATGGCGTCCGCGCTGGAGTCGCTGCCGCCGCAGTACCTGGAGGTCGTCGTGCTGCGCGACTTCGAAGCGCTCTCCATCCGCGAGATGGCCGAGCGCCTGTCGCTGGAGCCGGCGGCGGTGAAGAGCCGCCTGCACCGCGCCCGCGTGATGATCCGCGAATACCTGCTGGCCTGAAGCTCAATCCCTCTCATCTGGAGTCCTGTCATGGCGAACCCCCTGTCCACCCTGGGCATCATCCACACGCTCGTGAGCGTGCCTCCCATCGTCTTCGGCGTCTGGGCCTTCGTGCGCGACGGGCGCATCGACCCGGGGACGCGTGTCGGCAAGGCGTACGTCGCCAGCATGGTGACGTCGGTGGTGACGTCGTTCGGCCTGTCCAGCACGGGCGGCTTCAACCCGGGCCACGCGCTGGGGCTCGTGGCGCTGCTGCTCATGGCGGTGGGCGCGGCGGCGCCGGGCCTGGGCGTGTTCGGCCGCGCCACGGAATACGTGCGGACCCTCACGTACTCGGCCAGCTTCATGGTGCTGCTGGTGCCGGGCATCAACGAGACGCTGACCCGGCTGCCCGCGGACAAGCCCCTGGCCGACAGCCCGCAGTCCCCGGTGGTACAGGCCGCCCTGGCGACGCTGCTGGGCCTGTTCCTCTGCGGCGCCACGTACCAGGTGCTGCGGCTGCGCGCTCGGACGTACGGCCATGTAGGCGGACTGCCGAACCGCTGAAAAGCACGGGGCGTGTCGATTCGTGGGGCCCTGATTCGACGTGGAGTAGAAGGCCCGCGATTTCCACCTGAACGGAGCACGTCATGGACGCCACCCTTTCCTCCTCCACCCCCGGGGTGGACGCCTCTCCGAAGAAGAAGTCGTTCGCCCGCTTCCTGCCGACGGCGGCCCGCGTGTTCATGGGGCTGGTGTTCTTCGTCTTCGGCCTGAACGGGTTCCTGGAGTTCATTCCCGCGCCCAAGGACCTGAACCCGGCGGATCCGGCGGTGGCCTTTGGCGTCGCGATGAAGGCGACGGGCTTCCTGTTCGCGCTGGTGAAGGGCACGGAGACGGTGGTGGGCCTGCTGCTGCTGGCCAACCGCTTCGTCCCGCTGGCGCTGGCGCTCATCGCCCCGGTCATCGTGAACATCTTCCTGACGCACGCCTTCCTCGCGCCGTCGGGCCTGGGCATGGCGGTGGTGCTCCTGGCGGCGGAGCTCTTCCTGGCCTGGTCCTACCGGGCGGCGTACCGCCCGATGCTCGCCATGCGCGCTAAGCCTTCCTAGCGGACTCGCGCAGCTCCATGAGGAGGCGGCCCAGCATGTTGCTGCCGCTGCCGTCTCCTCCGTCGCCCCAGTAGTCGTCGTTCTCCGTGTGCTCCACCAGCTTCGCGTCGCCGGTGGCCTGGAGCAGGCGGGCGAGGTCCTCATGCTGGGAGAACTTCGCCTGGAGCGCCTCCCGCATCACCGCCACCTTCACGGATTCCCAGTCGCGGCGGAGCTTGCGCTTGCGGTCCCGGCCCATGCGCGCCGCCAGCATCGGGGAGTTGGCCTTGCGGAGCTCCTCCTGGTCCGAGGCGTTCTCGAACTTCTGCGCCTGGAAGAAGTGCTCGGTGGTCGGCCAGGTCTTGCCCCGGAGCTTGATGGGGTAGGGCGCGAAGTTCGAGCACCACCCGTAGTCGTCGGTCACGCTGTAGAAGTGGATCACTTCGGCCATGCCTGGAGCTTCGCGCACCGCCCGTGCTCGCGCTACTTCAGGCTCTTGAGGTCGATGACGAAGCGGTACTTCACGTCGCCCTTCTCCAGCCGCGTGAACGCTTCGTTGATGCCCTGGATGGGAATCAATTCGATGTCGGAGACGATGCCGTGCTCGCCGCAGAAGTCGAGCATGGCCTGCGTCTCCGGCAGGCCTCCGGTGCCGGAGCCGGAGAAGCTCGCGCGCCGGGAGAGGAGCGAGACGGGGGCCACCTCCAGCGGCCGGGCCGGGAAGCCCACCAGCACCAGGTGCCCGTCGCGCCGCAGCAGCTCCAGGTAGGCGTTGACGTCGTGGACCGCGGAGACGGTGTCGAGGATGAAGTCGAGGCTGTTCGCCTTCGCCGCCATCTCCTCCGGCCTCGACGACACGACCACCTCGTGGGCGCCCAGCCGCAGCGCGTCCTGCTTCTTGCGGTCCGTGTGGCTGAAGACGGTGACGTGCGCGCCCATCGCCAGCGCGAACTTCACGCCCAGGTGCCCCAGCCCGCCCAGCCCCACCA
>NZ_RAWN01000103.1:0-33069 GCF_003668895.1 Corallococcus sp. AB045 | reverse complement strand
GAGCACGGGGGGAGGGCAGGGGGGCTCGTTCGACTTCAACGACCCGGCGGTGCAGCAGGTGTTGCAGACAGGGCTGCCGCTGTTCGTGGGGTACGAGGCCACGGACGGCAGCGGGACGCCGGAGGGCGTGGAGCGGGGCGTGCGGCGCATCACGTTGCGTTCGACGGACACGCCGAACCAGAACCCGGTGATGCAGGACGTGTTGTGGAACGACGCGCCGCTGTCCGGGCCGCTGCCGCTGGACGCGGAGGTGACGTTCACGCCGGTGCTGGGGGCGGGAAGCGAGGAGACCTATTCCACGGCGGACGGGCTGAGGACGGAGCAGGTCTTCTTCAGCTGGTTCGCGACGGGCGAGGGTGAGGTGGGGTCGTTCCGTTCGCTGGAGCCGGTGGACGGCAAGCCCGGCGACCCGACGACGACGTACACGACAGCCAAGACGCCCGAGCGCATCACGGTCTGGGTGGTGGCCCGAGACGGCCGCGGCGGCACGGACTGGACGACGCGCACGGTGGACGTGGGGCCCTGAGGGGCCTCACGGGATGTTCGTCGGGTCGCTGTCGAAGAGCGCGTCGAACAGGGTGGTCTTGGGGGGCTCCGTCCACTCGACGACGACTGGAACGGGGGTCGCGGCCACTTCGCGGGGCAGCTCGCTGACCTGGTACCGCGCGCCCAGTTCCCGGGCGACGATGCGTGCCGTCTCTTCCATGGCTCCGGGCAGGGGCGTCAGGTGCAGCTGGGCCGCATGGCGCTTGTGCCCCTCGTATTCGAACGTGATGCCGTACACGGTGAAGACCGGGGCGAGGATGCTCATGCAGCCCACGACGGCCCAGGGAATGGGCGGCATGGGTGAGCCCTTCGCGGGATAGACGATGCAGCGGAAGGACGCCTGGGACGTCGTGGTGCCGTCTCCCATGGAACAGCCTGGGAGCAAGGCTTTGAGGTGCTGTCGGAATCCGTCCCACTGGTCGACTTGTCGAAGCGCTTCATTCCAGCGTTTGGAGCGTCGCTGGAACTCAGGGTTGGCCTCTTCAATCGCCTCCGCCATCGAGGCAGCCCAGTAATGACGCGCGATGGCTAGCAGGTCATCCGTGCTTGGGAGCATGGCGCGAAGACTCCGGCGTTAGAGGATGAAATCACCGAATTCCACAGGTGTGGTCCTGGCATCGCATCGGGTCCTGAAGCGGGCTCCAGCAAGCGATGCCTCGAAGCTTGTTCGCAGCGCGACTTTCAGCGACTCACACAGCATTCCGAGCGGTGACTCCAGCGTGGCGGCACCGAAGACCCTCTGCGTCGCTTCATTGATGCGATCCGCTGCGATGCGTTGAGCCAGCGCCGTGGAAATGGGTCCTTCGCGGGTCCTCAGCGGCGTGTCGACCCCAAACCTGCACAGGATGGACTCACCCGTATTGGCACGCGAAATCCGGATATGGATGCAGGCGGAGCGTTGGCCTCCTGCTTCGTCGCCCGGGGTTGCTTCAAGCAACGTCACGAAGCGGATCTGCCGGGGAAGAATCCGCCCCGTGACGAAGGTCCGGTCCGTGGGCCCGACGCACGCCGAGCACAGGGACAGCACGGCCGCGACTTGAAGCCACCGTCGCCGTGCTGCCTGTGCCGCCATGGGTCACCCCGTCAGCCACGCGGACGCGCGGCCCAGGCCCTCCGCCACGGAGGTGAACGCGTCCGCCGTGCGCACCCGGTCCTCTCCGAAGCGCTTCACGTACAGCTCCCGCACCGCCGGAATCTGGGACGAACCGCCCGTCAGGAAGACCGCGTCAATCTCCCTGGCCTCCGGGTGCTTCGCCAACAGCCCTTCCGTGCACTTCGACAGTTCATCCAACAACGTGCGGCTCGCCGTCTCGAACTCCGCCCGCGTCATCGGCTCGTGCAGGTGGATGCGCGCGTCCTCGAAGTCGATGGTCGCCACGTCCTCGCTCGACAGCTTCACCTTCGCCGCTTCAATCGCCCGGAACAGCCGGTAGCCCAGGTTGTCCATCACCAGGTCGTAGAGCGCCTGGATTTCCGCCGGGTGGTCGCTCGTGTCGAGCATCACCTCCAGCAGCTCCTGCGTGGACTTCTCCCGGATGAAGGACATCTCGTGCCAGTTGAGCAGCTTCGCCAGCACGTGCTGCGGGATGGGCAGCCGCTTGTGGCTGAAGCCCTTCACCTTGTACGTGGACCCCGCCCCGAAGCGCGGCAGCAGCTTGTGCCGCATGATCTCCGCGTCGAACCGGTCACCACCGATGCGCACACCCGTGGACCCCACCACGTCCGGCCTGCGGTCCAGGTTCCCTCGCCGCGACGGCCCCAGCTTCATCAACGTCAGGTCCGTCGTGCCGGCGCCGAAGTCCGCCACCAGCACCAGCTCGTCCTTCTCCAGCCGCGCCTCGTAAGCGAGCGCCGCCGCGATGGGCTCAATCAGGAACTGCACGTGCGTGAAGCCCGCCAGCTCCGCCGCCTTGCGCAGCCGCTTCTCCGCCAGTGCGTCCGCCTCCGGATCCGGCGTGAAGACCGCGGGCCGGCCCAGCACCACCGCGTCCGGTGCCTCGCCCAGGTGCGCCCCGGCTGACTCGCGCACGCGGCGCAGCAGGATGGCCACCAGGTCCTCGAGGGTGAACGTGCGCCCCTTCACCTGCGTCGCCCGGAAGGACGTGCTGTGCAGGAAGGACTTCACGGACTGGATGAAGCGGCCGTTGTTGTCCTCCAGGTAGCGCTGGATGGCGTCCGCGCCCGTGAAGACCTCCCGCTCCTCCTCCGCGAAGAAGAGCACGGAGCGGAACAGCCGGGGCTCCGGGGTGTGGGGCTGCAGCGGCAACACGGTGCCGTCCGGCAGGGCCAGGGCGGTGTTGCTGGTTCCGAAGTCGAGTCCGCAGGCGCGCATGGGGGGGCGCCCCTTATCGCCATTCTTCCGGACGCGGTAGCCCCAAAGTGAGCCCCCGCCGTGGGGCGTGCGGACAGGCAGGCGCTCGGCATCGGGTGGCTTGGCGCTCCACGGGCCACCGCCATCTTTGCCCTGTCATCCCTTTGACAGGAGAACCCCATGAAATCGCGCGCAGCATGGCTGGGTGCCGGAGTCGCCGCACTGGTGGTGGGCACCACCGCCTGCCAGGACGGAGACCGTTCCCGCCAGGACACCGCGGAGAAGAACACCCCGGGACAGCAGGTGGAGCAGGCCCAGCTCCAATCGGAGAAGGCCTTCGACGACGCACGTGACGCGCAGAAGGAGGCCTCCAGCCAGCAGCGCGAGGCCGCCCGCGCCCAGGAGGACGTGCAGCGCAAGCAGCAGGAGCTCCAGGAGGCCCAGGCCAAGGCCCAGAAGGAGGCCCAGGAGGCCCAGTCCAGCCAGCAGCAGGCGCAGGCGCGCACCCAGCAGGCCCAGTCCGTGGCCCAGCAGGCCCAGGCCAGCGCCCTGGCCGCCCAGCGCCAGGCGCAGCAGAACTTCGCCACCCAGCAGCAGCAGGCCTCCAATGAGAGCGCCGCCGCGAACCAGCGCATCGCGGACCCGAGCGCCCAGCAGCAACAGGCCGCGAACCAGAACGCCGCCACGCAGCAGGCCGCCATCGCCCAGGCCCCGCGGCAGGAGCAGCAGATTACCGGCGACGTGCTGAGCGCGAGCGCACAGGAGGTGCTGGTGAGCCAGCGCGGTGAGCCGCAGCTGCGCCTGAAGGTGGGCCCCACCACGCAGGTGAAGGTGGATGGCCGGGCCGCGAGCGCCGCGGACATCCAGGAGGGCGCGCAGGTCCGCGCCTCCTACACCACGGACGCGAGCAGCGGCGAGCCGGAGGCCCTGCGCATCGACGCCACGTCCCGCGCGCAGCCGGCCGCGCCCGCACCGGCGGAGAGCGGCGAGTCCTCGCCCGGTGTGCCCCGGTAACCGCCGACTCCAGACATGCCACGGCCCCGTGCCTTCGCGCTTCCCAACGCGAGGGTCCGGGGCCGTGCCGTGTCGCAGACTGGATGCTACCCGCGCGTTACGCGGCCAGCTCGGCCTGGTCCAGGCCGGCCTCGGCCATCAGGTTCGCCAGCTCCGCCTTCAGCTTGTCCTTGGCGCGGATCTCCAGCTGGCGGGCGCGCTCGCGGGAGAAGCCGAAGTGCTCGCCCAGCTCGCTCAGGGTCATCTCCGCGTCGCTCATCACGCGCTGCTCGATGATGAAGCGCTCGCGCGGATCCAGGCGCATCAGCGCGCGCTGCACCAGGTTGCGGGTGAGGCCCGCCTGCTGCCGGTCGGCGACCTCGTCCGCGTGCGAGGCGGACTCGGACTCCACGAAGTCCAGGTGCGTGGCGTCGCCGTCCTCGCCCACCGGCGCGTCCAGGGACAGGTCCCGGCCGCCCATGCGCTGCTCCATCTCACGCACTTCCGTGGGCTTCACGTTCAGCTTCTTGGCGATTTCGTCCGCGTTGACGATGTGGCCGTCGCCGGCGCCCAGCTTCTCCAGCTCGCGGCGCGTGCGGGCCAGGCTGAAGAACAGCCGGCGCTGCGCCTGCGTGGTGCCCAGCTTCACCAGGCTCCAGTTGCGGAGCACGTAGTTCTGGATGTACGCGCGGATCCACCACACCGCGTAGGAGATGAGGCGGATGCCCTTCTCAGGGTCGAACTTCTGCACCGCCTTCATCAGGCCGATGTTCGCCTCCTGGATGAGGTCGGACATCTTCAGGCCGTAGGAGCGGTACTCGTACGCCACCTTCACCACGAAGCGCAGGTTGCTCGTCACCAGGCGGTGACCCGCGGACAGGTCGCCGGCGCGGAAGGCGCGGGACAGCGACTGCTCGTCCTGCGGGTTCAGCAGCGGGTACTGGTTGATCTCCGAGAGGTACGTGGAGAGCGAGTCGGCGGAAGAGAAGGAGCTGGAAGCTTGCATGGGGGTCTCTCTCGGGGAAGAGGGCGGTGTGTGTGACCGCCGTTTGCTGCGACGGGGAGACCTTTAGCAACGCACGGGCCAATGCCAGCCGACAGGCAACCTCAATGATTCCAGTGCGTTGCGCGAAACGGCTTCAATGCTTAGGGCGGAACCCGGCACTTTTTACAGCGTGGGGTACCGACACTTCTTCCGGGTACCCCGAAGGGAGGGTTGCCTGCCCTCCGACCCGGGCACAGGGCGGATCACATCCAGCAGGGATGTGGGCACGCCCCGGCCCCCACACCAGGGGACCGGGACGGCGGATGTCCGGAAAGTGGCGGCGTCAGGGCACGACAGGCCCGGATTCGTAGCCGATGTCCACGTTGTTGATGGTGGCCTGGCACGGACCGTTCCCGGCGGTCAGGTCCGCCTTCCAGCAGAGCTGATGGCCGCGAGTGCCGGACACGTCGAGCACGGCGTCCCGGTTCCAGTCGAACGTCACCGGATGCCAGGTGGGTGAGGGATTGGTGACGCACGTGCCGGCGAGGCACACGCGGCAGTCGGTGGCCACCGAGTAGTTGATGGCGACCGGAGAGGAGCAGCTGGGATCCTGGGCGTCGTCCTTGTGGATGTACACCTGCTGGATGGCGCAGCTGGGGGCCGCGGGGCTCAGCACGGTGGAGCGCACGCGGCCGGCCGTGGGCGCCCAGTTGCGCAGCATGAAGACGACGTCGTTGAAGTCCCGGTCGCCTCCACCCGGCAGGTCCTCGAAGGCCAGGAGCCACCGGTCGGACGCGGGGCCCACGTTGCCCAGCATGGCGTGGGGCATGACGAGGTTGCCCGGCAAGGCGGCGGTGGTGGCGGCCATGGGCAGGGTCGTGTTGCCGTAGGGCAACGTCCCCATGCGGGTCCGGGTCCAGGCGTCCAACCACCCGCACATCTTCTGGGAGGTGCCGGCCAGGGGGCAGGCGCGCGAGGACGAGTTCGGGTTGGCGTGGTTGCAGGCCTCGTCGTAATCACAACCCATGTTCCGGGACATGGCGGAGGGCTGGGCCATGAAGTCCTGATCCAGGTTCCACTTCGCCTTGGAGAAGAACACGTTGAGGGGCGTCCTCAGGTGCAGCGTGCACTTGAGGTCGGCATCCCTGCGCAGGCAGGGGTAGACCATGCCCGCGTCCGTGTTGTGGATCGGCTCGAAGGCGGAGACGAGGAAGAAGACCACCTCCTGTCCGCCCTGGATGACGCCCAGGTCCACCGTGCGGTCGTAGGCCGTGATGCCGGGATCCGGGTTGAAGGTCCTCGGAAGGCCATGACCGTCATAGGCGGAGACGTCGTAGTCGGGGATGCCGTCGTTCAGGTCCGTCGCGTCAGCGACGGCGCCCAGCCCCTGGTAGGTGACCCTGTCGGAGTCGTCGTCGGCCAGGAGGAAGGCCAGGTGGCCGATGCCCATGTTGTTGTTGGACGCGTGGGCGGGCTCCAGCAGGTTGGGGATGCGCGTGAAGAGCCCGTTGTCCGAATAGCCGGTGCCGGCCGCTCCCGGCGGGTTGCTCCCGACGACGTCGACGGTGATGTCGTAGGCGGAGGAGGTGCGGCCGGGACGGGCATCCGTCATGTCCCTGTTGGGGATGAAGGCCGAAGCGCAGGTCGCGTTGAGCGCCAGGTCCGGCTGGCGGTAGGTGAAGCCATGGGATGAGAAGGTCTGGCTACAGCGGGGGCTCACGCCGATGTACGGGCGGGCCTGGGCGCCAGAGGGCGGGGCCAGGTTGTAGAGGTCCTCGTGCAGGTCCGCGACGCCGTTGCCATTGCCATCCACCAGGTCGCCCTGGGCGTTGACGTAGCCGCGTGCCCGCAGGTCACTCACGTACAGGTAGCCCAGCGCGTGGCTCGCGCCGGCGCTTTCGTACACGAAGCTGATGGTGACGTTCTGGTCCGACGGGAACACGATGGAGTCCACCGACGTGGGCGTCCAGAACGGGTTCACCGACCGCAGCGTCTTCTGCGGGGTGAGCGTCACCTGCTGGAGTTGGTCGAACCCCGCGGCGGTGAACGCGGGCTGCACGTCCTCGTACAGGTCCCCGGGGCCGCAGGTGTCGGCCGCATGGGCCGGACGTGGCGAGGGAATGACAAACAACGCGCTCCCGGCCACGAGGGCCAGGAGACGGGAGGGATTCGGGTGCAAGGACAGACTCCTCGGGATGAAGATGGCTCCCAGGTCTATCAGAAATAACAAGGAAGGCGGTTCTGTCCGGATGTGTCAGGCTTCGCCCATGAAAACGACCCGTCTGCCCCTGCTCCTGGCGCTGTCCCTGGTGTTTCCGCTCGCGGCCTGTTCGACGGCGAGGGCGACATCGTTCTCGCTGCCCATGGAGCGGGCCACGGAGTGCCGGCAGCTGTGCGAGCAGATCGACATGCGGATGAGCGCGGTGGTCATCATCATGAACTCCGCCGGCTGCGTCTGTGAGCCGAAGCCGGCGGAGGGGACGAACGCGGCGCTGACCGGCGCCGCCGCGGCGTCGGGCGGTGCCATCATTCGCGCCGCGGCCGCGGCGCAGCAGGCGAGCAACAACAACAACAACACCGCCACGACGCACAACCGCTAGCCGTCAGGGCGTGACGGGCACGGAGGTGTAGCCCACGTCCACGAAGTGGAGGGTGGGCTGGCAGGTGGGGTCCGTCCCCTGCGTCAGCTCGGCCTTCCAGCAGAGCTGCTGGCCTGGCGTGCTGGAGACGTCCACGGTGGCCCTGCCCGAGCCCGGAGGCAACGACAGGGTGTGCCAGGTGGGCGTGGGGTTGGGGACGCACGTGCCCGCGCTGCACACGTTGCAGTCCGTGGCCAGCGCATAGGTGATGTAGGCGGCCGCGCCGGTGCAGACCCCATACAGGTTGTCGAACTTGTTGAAGGACACCTGGGCAAGCTTGCAGCTCGCGTCGTCCGGGCTGAGCACGCGCGAGCGCACGCGGCCTTCGGTCAGGTTGCGCAGCAGGAAGACGACGTCGTTGAAGTCGCGGTCGGCGCCGCCGGGGAGGTCCTCGAAGCCCATCAGCCACTGGCCGGTGGTCGTGAGGGGCGCGTTCAGCAGGAGGTGCGGCATGTTGCCCTGGCCCTGCGCAAAGACCCCGGCGGCGGTCATGGGCAGGAAGAGGTTGCCGTAGGGAGGCATCCGCAGGCGGGCGAGGGTCTCCTGGTCCAGCCACCCGCACAGCCGCTGCGAGGAATTGGCCACGTAGCAGGCCGTGGGGGAGGACTGGGGCGCGTCCGCGTTGCACTCCTCGGTATAGGCGCAGCCCAGGTTGCGCTGCGCCACGGGCATCTGGCCCACGGGGTCCTGGTCCAGGTTCCACTTCGCCTTGGAGAAGAACACGTTGATGGGCGAGCGCAGGTGCAGCAGGCACTGGCCGGTGGGCGCCTTGCGCAGGCACGGGTAGACCGTCTTCTGGTCCAGGTCGTGGATCGCCTCGTACTGGGTCACCAGGAAGAAGACGAGCTCCTTGCCCGCTGGGAGGATGCCCAGGTCCACGGTGCGGTCGTTCGGGGTGATGCCCGGATCCGGATTGACGGCGCGCTGGATGCCATGCGCGTCGTAGCGGGAGACGTCGTAGTCGGGGATGCCTTCCACCACGGAGCTGGTGTCCGTGACGGTGCCCAGCTGGTTGAAGGTCCCCTGGTCGGCGTCGTCGTCCGCCAGCAGGAACACCAGGTGCCCCAGGCCCAGTTGGTTGTTCATCGCGTGGGCGGGCTCCAGCAGGTTGGGGATGCGCGGGTAGAGGCCCAGGTCCGACCACGCGTTGGCGTTGGGCGCGGTGCCTTCGGTGGGAGAGGCGCCGACGATGTCCACCGGCAGGAGCGGGTGCGTGCCGGGCCGGGCATCCGGGATGGACTGCCGGACGAAGGCGGCGGTGCAGTTCGCGTTGAGCGCCAGGTCGGGCATCGTGTAGCCGGCGCCCTGCGAGGAGAAGGGCCGGGGCGCACAGCGGCGGGCCCCTCCGATGTACGGACGGGCCTGGGGCCCCGTGGTGGGGGCCAGGTTGTAGAGGTCCTCGTGCAGGTCCGCGATGCCGTTGCCATTGGCATCCACCAGCGTGTCATCCGACGAGTCGTCCGGCGTGCCCTGGGTGTTCACGTAGCCGCGCGCGACGAGGTCGTCGTAGTACACGTAGCCGAGCGAATGGCTGGCGCCCGCGGACTCATGGACGAAGGTGATGGCCAGGTGCTGCTCGTTGGCGAACACGATGCGCTCGCTGGACAGCTGTCCCACGTGGGTGTTCAAGCGCAGCGCGCCCCCGGACAGGAGCGCCACGTTCGTGAGCTCGTCGAAGCCCGACGGCGTGAAGTCCGGCTGATGGTCGATGTCCAGCGACTGCGTGAAGTCGAAGTCGAACAGCGCCTGCGTGGACAGCCCGTACCCATTGGTCACGGTGCCCAGCACCTGGGGCGGGCCGTTCACCAGACACTGGGGCGCGGCCCACGCCAGGGTGCTGGAGCTGGCGTCCGACACCGGCGTGCCGGATGTTCCCGTGGTGGCGCTCCAGGAGAAGGTGAGCGGACTGCCCTGCGGGTCCGTGGCCTGGAGCTGGAGTTGGGACGACTCGCCCGGGTGGACGGCGGCCGTGGACTGCGTGGCGCTGGTGAGCTGCGGCGGCAGGTAGACCGCCTTGGGAGTGCCCGCCGCGTGGGCTGGACGCGGCGAGGCAATGACACACACGGCGCTCCCGGCCACCAGGGCCAGGAGCGGGAAGCGATTCAGGTGCAAGGACAGACCCCCTCGGGATGAAGACAGCCCCGAGGGTCTACCAGAATCGCCTGACGGGATGATTGTACCGGGGTGCGTCAGGGATTGAGCGGTGCGTACTCGTAGCCCACGTCCACGCGGGTGATGCTGCTGGTGCAGAAGCCGTTCGCGGGGGCGAGGACCGCCTTCCAGCAGGGCTGGGTGCCCGGGGTGCTGGAGACGTCGATGACGGCCTCGTCGTAGCCGTAGCGCAGCGTGAGCGGGTGCCAGGTGGGCGTGGGGTTGGGCAGACAGGCTCCGCCCCAGCACACGCGGCAGTCGGTGGCCACCGCGTACTGGATGGGCGCGGTGTCGCATCCCGGGAAGTAGCCGTCGTCCTTGCGCAGGCGCATCCGGGACACGGTGCAGCCCGTCTCCTCGGGGCTGGAGGGCCGGGCGGCCAGCGACGGGGAGCGCACGACCCCCGTGGAGACCGGGCTCACCAGCTGGAGGATGACGTCGTTGTAGTCCCGGTCACCGCCGCCGTTGAGGTCCTCGAAGGCGATGAGCCACCGGCCCGGCGTGACGAGGGAGGGATGGGACAGGACGTGCGGCATGGGGGCCCCTGGCTCGGTGGTGACTTCGACGAGCCCGTTGGGGAAGTGGTTGTTGCCGTAGTCGGGCTCCAGCAGGCGCTCCAGGGCCTCCTCGGGGAGCCAGCCACACAGCCTCCTGCCCTGGCTCGGCAGGTAGCACCCGTCGGGGTATCCGGAGGGGGCGTAGCACGCCTCACTGTACTCACAGCCATTGGCGCGGGCCGTCACCTGATACTGACCCACGGGGTCCTGATCCATGTTCCACCGCGACTTGGAGAAGAACACGGAGATGGGGGACTTCAGGTGCAAGGTGCACTGGCCATTCGCCGCCTTGCGCAGACACGGATGGACCAGGCTGTTCTCCGGGTCGTGGACCGCCTCGATGTTGACGACCAGGAAGAAGACCAGCTCCCGGCCGCCCTGGATGCGCCCCAGGTCCACCCGCCGGTCCGCCAGCGTGAGGCCCGGATCCGGGTTGGTGCTCCGCCGCAGGCCCCGCGCGTCATAGGCGGAGACGTCGTAGTCGGGGATGCCGTCAGAGCCGTAGTTGTCCGCATCCGGGACGGTGCCCATGTTCCGGTGGGTGGTCCGCTCCCAGTCGTCGTCGGTCAGCAGGAACACGAGCTGCCCCAGCCCCTTGTCTCCGTTCGCGGGCGCGGCCGGCTCCAGCAGGTTGGGGATGCGCGCGAAGAGCCCGCCGTCGGAGAAGCCAGGGTTGGAGGTCGAGAGGGTCGTGGGGGCGTCACGCCCGATGACGTCCGTGCTCACCTGGAAATGATTTCCAGGGCGGGCATCCGGCAGGTCCACCCCCGCGGTAAAGGCGTTCGCGCAGTTCGCGTCGAGCGCCAGCTCGGGCTGGTTGAAGAGGAAGCCCCTGGAACTGAAAGGCCGGGTGCAGCGCCGGGCCGCCCCGATGTACGGACGCGCCTGGGGCCCCGTGGTGGGGGCCAGGTTGTAGAGGTCCTCGTGCAGGTCCGCGATGCCGTTGGCATTGGCATCCACCAACTCCCCCACTGCGTCCACGTAGCCCTTGCGCTGGAGGTCGTCGACGTAGAGGTAGCCCACGGCATGGCTGGCGATGGAGTCCTTCTGCACGAACATCACGCTCAGCTGCTGGTCCTCCGGGAACACGATGGACTCCGAGGGCGGGCGCGCCGGGTCGGGCACGGTGATGCGTCCGTCCACGAGCGTCACGCTGTCGAACTGCTCGAAGCCCTGCGCGCTGAACGCGGGCTGGCGGTTCTTCCCCAGGTCCTGCAAGACGCCGAGGTCGAACGCCGCCGTCGAGGACAGGCCCAGACCGTTGGTCACCGTGGCCTGCACGGGCGGCGTGCCTCCGGAGGCCAGGCACAGGGGCGCCGTCCAGTTCGCGCGGCTCGTGGTCGCGTTGCCCAGAGGGGTGCTCAGGCTGCCCGCGGTGACGCTCCAGGAGAACGTGAGCGGGCTGCCCTGGGGGTCCTCCGCCTGGAGGCCCAGCCGCGAGACGCCGCCCGCCTCCAACTGCTGGGGCGTCTGGGTAAGGGTGGTGATGCGGGGTGGCTCGGCGGCGCTCGCGGGCCGCGAGAAGGAAATGACACACAGGAGGCCCCCGGCCGCATGGGCCAGGAGTCGGATGGATTTCGGATGCAGGACGTCCCCCTCGTTCAGTGACGCGACGAGGAACGTATCAGCCAGGGCTGTCCTGACCGGAGTGGCCGGGGTTTCAGGTCAACGCCTTGCGCAGCCGCTTGGGGATGGCCTCCGCGTGCCAGCGCTGCACCTCGCGGGCGATCTCGGCGGACCGCTCCGCGCGCTCGTCGCGGGCCTGGGGCAGCAGCTTGCGCGCGGCCTTGCGCTGGCCGGGCGGGGCCTCCGCGGCGGCGCGCTCGAAGAGCTCCAGGCGCACGTCCGCGTCGTGCAGCTCACCCAGGCCGTCCTGGAGCGGCACCAGGACCTCCAGCAGCGCGCCCACGGTGCGGCGGAAGGCGGGCTGGAAGATCTCCAATTCGTACCGCAGCTTCTTCAAGTCCTTGCGCAGGGCGTGCGCGGAGGCGGCGTCCGGCGCGTCCGCGTAGCGCTCCAGGCGCTTCTCCACGCGGCGCAGGCGCTGGCGCAGGTGGCTTCGCACGCGCTTTCCGGCGAAGCGGCGGGTGTCCTCCAGCGTGTCCACCTTCTTCAGGAGGCGCGGCACGGTGCGGTCCGTCCAGCGCTCCAGCTCCGCGCGCAGCTTCTTCTCCCGGGCCTTCAGTCCAGAGAGGTGGGACTCGCGCAGGCCGGCCAGCGCCTTGCCCGCGTCCTTCTTGCCCTTGGCGGCGGTGTCCAGCCACTTGTCCTGGACGTGCAGGTCCCTCACGTCGCCCAGCGCGTCCTGGAGGCGCTTCACGTCCGCCTCCAGCCGGGTGAGCTTGCCGGTGGCCTGGAACACCTGGAGCGCGGCGCGCAGGCGGCGGGTGGCCACGCGCATGTCGTGCACGCCGTCCTCGCCCAGCTCATCGTCCAGCTGGGCTTCGGGGTGGCGCACGTCGGCGAGCCGGCCGGCGAGGATGCGGCGGGCGGCGTCGCCCAGCGCGGTGTCGGGGCCCAGGCCCCGGATGGGAGTGGGAGGGGGCATGGCGGGTCAGTCCTCCTTGATGGCGTATTGCTGGACCATGCGCTCGGCGGCGTCCGGGCCATCCCAACCGAGGATGCGCGCGTCCTTGTCCGCGAAGTGCACCACCGCGAGGAAGAAGTGCTCCAGTTCCTCGCGCTCGCGCTTGGACAGGTCCTGATAGGAATTGAGGTCGTCTGAACGGGTGGCGTTCACCGGGACGAGCAGCAGGCGGTCGTTGCGTTCGCGCTCGCCGTTCGTCGCGCCCTTCGGCTTCTGGTCCACCAGGAGCACACCCAGGGGCCGGCAGGGCAGCACCACGCCGGGCCAGGTGGGCACGTCCCAGTACACCAGCGCGTCCAGCGGGTCTCCGTCCGGGCCCTTCGTGCTGGGGATGAAGCCCCAGTCGAACGGGTACCGGAAGCCTCGCGTCAGCGGCCGGGACAGCGTGAAGGCCTGGAGCTTCGAGTCGTATTTCAGCTTCACCGTCGAACCGCGGGGCGACTCGACGACGACGTGCAACGCATCCTGTTCGCCGCGCAGGGGCAGGCGGGTGAAGTCGGTGGCCATGGACCCTCAGGCTGGGGTCGCCGTTCCGACTTCGGCAAGTGCCCCCGTGCCAGGAGTTTCACTCGCCAACCCTGACGCGGTGTCAGTGCCGGGTCCTCCAGACGAGCAGCGCGAAGCCCAGGACCGTGAGGACGACGACGCCGGCGACGAGCATCCCGGGCGCCGTGAAGCCGTAGACCGGTCCCTGTCCGATGGAGCGGGCGCGCAGCTCACGGCAGCTCGGGCAGAATGACTGCGACTCCCGGCGGACGCGGTACTCGCAATGCGGGCACATGAACGTGCCGCAACGCTGGCAGACCTTGTTCGCGACGAAGCCGTCGTGGCGCGCGCAGCGGGGAGTCGCGGGGGCACCATCCGCGGCGAGCGGCTCCTCGCCCTCCCATGACGGAACCTGCAACCCTGCTTCGAAGTGACTCATGATGGCCTGCGCGGCGGCGCTGCTGGGGATGCTGAGCACGAGGGCGTCCTCTCTGCTGCCTGGCAGCTGGGGAACCCGCAAAGAGAGGAACGAGGCGAACTCGAGGGCGTCCTTGTCGCTACCCACCAACTGGGGACCTTGCGAAGAGTAGACCCAGGCGAGCACGGGGAGGGCCACGCCAAGCGCCAGCGCGCCCAGGCCCAACGGCATGCGCTCGCCAGCCGCCAGCACGGCCGCCGCCATGATGAGCAGCCCCGCCCCAGCCGCGAACGCGATGGGCCTGATGACCCTTGCGCGCCTCCACCGGCTCCAGGCCTCTTCCGTGAAGGGCAGGGTTCCCTTGGCCTGCTTCGTCCTCACGGACGCGACGATCAAGGCGATGGGCAGGACGATTGAGGCGATGGGCAGGATGGGCACCAGGGCCAGGGCGAGGACGCCGAGGAGAAGGAAGAGGCTGATCCAGGGCGGATACCAGGAGAACTTCACCGGCTTGAAGACCACGCCCTGCCGCTCACCGGTGATGATGCACACCGGCGGCAGGTCGAATGCGTTCATCTCCTGGATGAGGAGGTAGACGTGATGCATCGCGGGAACCTACCAGCTCCCGGAATACAGACGCATTCCGAGCGTCAGCAGCAGGCCGATACCGGTGAGCGCGAGCCCGGCGATGGCCTTCTTCCGGTCGATGCGGGGCGAGTCGGCATGCCGGTTGCGCACCAGGCTCACGGTGTTGAGCACCAGCGACACGGCGTGGACCGCGTAGCACATGGGCACCACCGAGACGACGCCCATGAACAGGCCCGAGTTCGCCAGCGTGAGGCCGGGGGCCTTCGCCTGCACGGCGATGGTGCGGCCCCGCAGCTCCCAGCAGTCCGGACACAGCGGCAGCGATTCCCTGCGGACGCGGTTCTCACAGCGCGGGCACATGAACGCGCCGCAACGCGTGCACACCTGGTTCGCGACGATGTCGTCGTGCCGCGCGCAGAGGGCGCGAGCCGGAGCGCCGGACGCGTCCAGACTCTCACCGTCATCCCGTGCCGGGGAGTTCAGTCCGGCCAGGAAGTGGCCCGCGATGGCATACGCGGCGGGACCGTTGGGAATGGCGAGCGAGAGGTTGTCCTTGTCGATGCGCCGCACCTGGGGGCCCCGGCCGCGCAGGAAGAAGACCCAGGCGAGCACGGGGATGGCCACGCTCGATGGCAGCGCGACCAGGCCCTGCCATTCGGGCGCGTCGGATGCCAGCAGGGAGAATGCCAGGATGAGCAGCGCGATGGCGACCACCACCGACACGACCATGATGACCTGTCCGCGCTTCCACCGGCTCCAGGCCTCTTCCGTGAAGGGAAGGGTGCCCGTCACCCGCTTCGTCATCGCGGACGCGACGATGATGGCGATGAGCAGGTTGAGGAGGGCGAGGAATCCAATCCAGCGCGGATACCAGGTGAAGTTCACCGGCTTGAAGACCACGCCCTGCCGCTCACCCGTGACGATGCAGATGGGTGGCAGGTCGAACTCGTTCAGTTCCCCGGAAGGGATGTCGACGTGATGCATCGCGGAGACTTGTAGTCCACCGCGTGCAACGCATTCCAGTCACCGCCCCCCGGAAGCTCAGTGCAGGGGCCGGCCCAGGGGCACCTCCGGCTGACGGCGCGCCACCAGCTTCCGCGTGGCACGGGCCGCGGCCAGTCCCCCCAGGGTGTACCAGGCCACCGTGAGCAGCGACGTGGACGGGCGGGCCTGGGATGGCTTGCGGCCCAATCCCAGCTTCGGGGGCAGCACCACCGCCCCCAGGCCGGCGAGCAGGCCCAGCGTGGCGCCGCGCAGGTATGGCCGCTTGGGGCGGCCCAGGGCCACGAGCGAGAAGAACAGCCCGTTGGACAGCAGGTCGCCCGCCAATGTCTGGCGATGCAGCTGCCGCCCCTTCGCGGGCTCGCCGCCGAAGAAGCGGATGCCCTTCTCCAGGGAGCGCATGCCCAGGACGTCCATGCGCGGCGGGTGCTTCAGGACGCGCCGGGCGCTCTCGTGCACCAGCGTGAGCGCGGCGGCGCCGACGAGGCCAGGACCCAGGGCTCGGAACACGATGCGGGGCGGAGCGGCAGGTTCGATCATGCCTTCCAAGCTAGGCACCGCGCGCCCGGGATTGCCGCCCGCGGGCGCCCGCCCGCCTGCCTGACGTGCGGTTGTGCCCGCGCGTCAGGAGCTGCAGCTCACCACCAGGTGCCGGCCCCACGTGGGCGGCGAGGCCGCGTAGGCCTCCTGGCCGGGGTGTTCGTCGAAGGGCGCGGACACCAGCGCGAGCACGCGGTCCACCTCCGCGAAGTCCCCCTCCTGCGCCCGCGCGATGGCCTGCTGCGCCACCCAGTTGCGCAGCACGTACTTCGGGTTGACGCGGTCCAGGCTCGCGTGGCGTTCGGCGTCCACGCTCCCTTCCGCCTCCAGCCGCGCCCGGTAGCGCCCGGCCCACCCGTCGAAGCCCTCGGGCGGCAGGAAGTGGTCGCGAAGCGCGTCGTTGCGAGCACCGGCGCTGGAGTCGAACCGGTTCAGCGCGCGGAAGAAGCGCGTGTAGTCCACGTGCGAGCCGGCCATCAGCGCGAACAGGTCCTCCAGCAGCGAGCGGTCCTCGTCGCGGGCCTCCTTCAGGCCCAGCTTCTCTCGCATGCGCGTCAGGAAGTGCCGCGCGAACGCGGGCTGGAAGAGGGCCAGCGTGGCGCGCGCCTCGTCCTCGGTGATGAGCGTGAGCAGCGCCTCTCCCAGACAGGCCAGGTTCCACAGCGCCACGCGCGGCTGCTGGTCGAACGCGTAGCGGCCCTGGTGGTCGGAGTGGTTGCAGACGAAGCCAGGGTCGAAGTCGTCCAGGAACCCATAGGGGCCGTAGTCCAGCGTGAGCCCCAGGATGGACATGTTGTCGGTGTTCATCACGCCGTGCGCGAAGCCCACCGCCTGCCAGCGCGCCACCAGTTGCGCGGTGCGCTCCACCACCTCCGCGAAGAAGCTCGCGTGGCGGCCCTCCTGGCCCGCGAGGTGCGGGAAGTGCGCGGCGATGACGTGGTCCGCGAGCGTGGCCACGTGGCCGGGCTGTTCGGTGTGGTGGAAGTACTCGAAGGTGCCGAAGCGCACGTGCGACGGGGCCAGGCGCACCAGCATGGCGCCGGTCTCCACCTCCTCGCGGTACACCGGCGTGCGGCTGCCCAGGATGCACAGGGCCCGCGTGGTGGGGATGCCCAGCGCGTGCAGGGCCTCTCCGGCCAGGTACTCGCGCACGGTGGAGCGCAGCACCGCGCGCCCGTCACCACCGCGAGAGAAGGGCGTGGGCCCGCCGCCCTTCAGCTGCAGGTCCCAGCTGTCGCCGTCCGGGCCGCGCGTCTCGCCCAGGAGCAGCGCGCGGCCGTCTCCCAGGCGCGGCACGTACACACCGAACTGGTGCCCCGCGTACACCATGGCCAGGGGCTCCATGCCGGGCAGCGGCGTGGCCCCGCCGAACACGCGGGCGAACTCCGGGCGCGCGGCCTCCTCCGCGTCCAATCCCAGCAGCCGCAGGGCCGCCGGGTTCACGCTCACCACGTGCGCGTCCGGAAAGGGCGCGGGGGCCACCCGGGCGGCGAACCCGGGGGGCAGGCGGGCGTAGCTGTTGTCAAAGACGAGCTGTTCGAGCGAGGCCATGGATGGAAACAGACGTCAGGGAATCTGCATGCCCCGCTGGACGGCGGGACGGCTGCCCACGCGGTGCAGGTACTGGATGAGGTTGGGCATGTTGTTGAAGAGCTCCGGGAAGGAGTCCCGCGAGCCCTTCAGCCACGGGTATGTGGCGATGTCCGCGATGGAATACGTGGTGGCCAGGTAGTCCCGCGACGACAGCTGCTGCTCCACCACGCCCAGGATGCGCTTCGCTTCGGTCTGGAAGCGGTCGATGGCGTAGGGATGCTTCGTGGAGGCGAAGCGCCCGAAGTGGTTGAGCTGTCCGAGGATGGGGCCCAGGCCGCTCATCTGGAACATCAGCCACTGCGTCACTTCCGCCTTGCCGCGCGGATCCGCGGGCAGCAGCGAGCCCGTCTTCTCCGCCAGGTACAGCAGGATGGCGCCGGACTCGAAGAGCGCGAACGGCCGGCCACCCGGCGCGTCGTGGTCCACGATGGCCGGAATCTTGTTGTTGGGGTTGATGGCCAGGAACTCGGGCTTGAACTGCTCGCCCTTGGAGATGTCCACCGAGTGCGTCTTGTACGGGAGGCCCAGCTCCTCCAGGGCGATGGAGATCTTTCGGCCGTTGGGGGTCTTGAACGTGTACAGGTCGATCATGCCTTCACTCCCGTGAGCTCCTCGCTCACCTGCCAGAGCCGCTCCGCGAGCGCTTCGTCCCGGGCGGCGGACGACGGCTTCGCCTTGCGGCATTTGATGAAGTACTCACCGCTGACGCCCGCCACGTCCGGCGACGACGCCAGGTAGATGGACGTCCTCGCGCCCTTCTCCGCGGAGAGCATGAAGGGCCCGGCCAGCTTGATGAGGTGCTTGAAGAAGCCCTCGCTGTTGTGCCCGAAGCCCGTGCGCACCGCGCCGGGGTGCAGCGCGTTCGCGGTGACCTGCGTGCCGGCCAGCCGCTTCGTCAGCCCTCGCGAGAAGAGGATGTTGCTGAGCTTGGCGTTGCCGTAGACGCGGATGCCGTCATAGCGGCGCTTCTCCGTCTGCGGGTCGTCCAGGAAGTTCGAGTACGCCAGGCGGTGGCCTTCCGAGGACACGTTGATGATGCGCGCGGGGCCGCTCGCCACCAGCAGGTCGCGCAGCAGGTGCGTGAGGAGGAAGTGGGACAGGTGGTTCGTGGCGAACGTGGCCTCGTAGCCGTCCACCGTCACCTGCCGCCGGTCGATGATGAGGCCCGCGTTGTTGATAAGCACGTCCAGCCGCGGTTGGCGGTCGCGGAACGCCTTCGCCAGGTCGCGTACGGACTGGAGCGAGGACAGGTCCGCGAGCAGCGTCTCCACCTGCGCTCCGGGGGCGGCCTCTCGCACCGCGGCGGCCGTGGCCGCCGTGCGGGCCCCATCCCTGCCGGACAGCACCAGCGTGGCCCCCCGCCGCGCCAGCGCCTTGGCCGTCTCCTGGCCGATGCCACCGGTGGCCCCGGTGATGAGGCACACCTTGCCGTCGAGACGGTCTTCGGGAAGCCCTGCCGCCATGGGACGTGTCCTCCTGGAATCCGGGGACGCGTTCTATACGCTCCCCGCCGTCCCCGCGCAGGAGAACCTGCCGGGGAGGCGGAGGCAGGTGGCGTCAGATGTCAGGTGCTGGCCTGGCTGATGTCCTCGGCCTGACGGCCCCGGCGGCTGCCGCCCTTGGGGGGCATGGAGACCCCCGCGCGCGCGTCGCCGTTGAGGTGGCTCTCCAGGAACCAGAGGTCCTCCTCGGTCTCGCCCAGGGTCTGGGTGAGGATGTCCGCGGTGACAGGGTCGTTCGCCTCGTCGGACTTGTTGATGCCGTCGCGCAGGCTGGCGGCGTAGCGGCCCACGCGCTCGACCAGCGCGCGGATGTGGGCCTCACCGTCCACGGCCTGCAGGTCGTATTCGGGCAGTTGGCTGTTGTTGGTGGCCAGGCGGATGGTGCCCTGGGCGTAGCCGCCCAGCGCGCCCGCACGCTCGGCGTAGGAGTCCGCGTGCTTGCGCGCGTGCTTGGCCACTTCGTCGAAGAGCAGGTGGCGGCTGTAGAAGTGCGTGCCCCGGATGTTCCAGTGGGCCTGCTTCACCTGCCAGTGCAGGTCGATGGCGTTGGCGAGCAGCGTGTTGAGCATGTCGATGAGCTCTTCGCGCGCATCCTGGGGAAGGTTCACGTGGCTGGTCGTGTACATGGTCCTGATCCCTCGCTGGGTGGGTTGCGCGCGGCAGGCCGTCGGCATGACGTCTCGGCGCTTCCCACAGGGTGGGGATGGGGCGGGCCCTTGGCCATGGCGCGGCATGTGTCGCCTGGCTGCCCGGCTGGCCCGGAGGGCGGGCGGCCGGGCGCCGCCGATGATCAGCCCACGTCGGGGGCGGTCAACCGGGCGGCGACCTCCGTGGCGGCGCGCTCGCCGGACTCCACCGCGCCGTCCAGGTAGCCACAGCCTTCGATGGCCGTCTCGGTGCCCGCCCAGTGCACACGGCCGAACGGCGCACGAAGCGCGTCACCGATGGCGGTGAGGGTGCCGGGGCGGGGCAGGCCCACGTAGCAGCCGGTGCTGAACGCCTCCTGCTTCCAGTCCAGCGCGGCGATGGCCACGGGCGACAGGGCCTGGGGGCCGAAGAAGCGCGCGAAGTCCGCGAGCGCCGCGCGGTGGAGGTCCTCCACGGGGCGGCCGGTCCACGCGCGGGCGGTGTCGCCCAGGAAGAAGCCCACGAGCGCGGGGTGGTGGCCGTGCGGGCCGCAGTCGTCGAAGCACAGGCGCACCGGGCCCGCGTCGCTGACGGCCTCGCCGGACAGGCCCGCTTCGCGCCAGAAGGGTGTGGCGTAGGTGGCCACGACCTTGATGACGCTGCCCATGGGGATGTCCGCGTGCGCGCGGCGGCGGCCCGGCGGCAGGTCCGCGCCGAAGTCGATGCGCTCCGCGAGCGCGGGCGGGGTGGCCACCACCGCGTAGCGCGCGCGGAAGGTCCGGCCGTCCTCCGTGGTGGCGGTGACGCCGCGAGCGTCCTGGTGCACGGCCTTCACGGGCGCGGAGAGGACGACGCGGTCCGGGGGCAGTGCCTCCGCCAGCCGCCGTGAGAGGGATTGCGCGCCGTCCACGAAGCGCTCCGCCTGGGCACCGCCCTCGATTTCCGTCAGCGGCATGAGGCCGCCGTTGGAGTGCACGTAGGAGAGGAAGCTCAGGAAGGAGAGCTCGGAGGGCTCCGCCGCGAACACCGCGCGGGTGGCGATGTCCAGCGCGGCGCGGGCGCCCCAGGTGGGCACGTGGCGCTGCTTCCAGTCCTCGACGGTGAGGGCGTCCCACTCGGCGGCCTTCGGCGCGGCGGAGGGCTGCTCACGAGGGACGCGCTTCGCCAGTCCATCCAGCTTCCAGATGACGCGCTGCAAATCCAGCAGTGACAGCAGGGGCAGGGACGGGACCTTTCCCTGGTACGTGCGGCGCTCGCCGCGCACCTCCAGCACCTTGGTGCCCCGGTGGTGCTGGGGGAAGCGCTGGAGGCCCAGGCCATCCGCGAGCTTGAGCACGTGGCGCTGCCTGGGGCCCACCCACTGGCCGCCCAGGTCCACGAGCCCGCCGCCCAATTCGCGGGTGAGGGTGCGACCACCCACGCGGTCGCGCGCCTCCAGCACGGCGACGGTGGCGCCGGTGCGAGCGATGTCCCGGGCCGCGGTGAGCCCCGCGACGCCCGCGCCGATGACGACCACGTCCGCGCTTTCACTCATAGAGCCGCGGACTCTATGCCGGACGCGGCGGGTGGCTAGGATGCGCGCGGGACGTCAGACGGGAAGGGTGGAGGACCGGATGTTCGCGTTGGAGTTGGTGGAGAAGGTGCGGCAGGTATCGCCGGGCGCGGCGAACGCGCTGACGACGTTGGCGGTGAAGAACATCGTCCCCCTGGCGAAGGCCATGGGCTACCGCGTGGACGAGGTGACGGACGCGCGCGTGAAGGCGACGGTGCCGCTGGACCGCAAGACGAAGAACCACGTGGGCAGCGTGTACCTGGGCGCCCAGGTGACGGTGATGGAGCTGACGATGGGCGTGATGCTCTTCCGCCGCTTCCCGCCGAGCCAATACAAGATGCTGGTCAACCGCATGGAGGTCGCCTTCCACGCGAAGGCGAAGACGGCGGTGAGCGCGGTGTGTGAGCCGCCGGAGGAGCTGCTTCAGAAGCTCGCATCGGAGCTGCGCGCGACGGGCGACAAGGCGGAGGCGTGGATTCCCGTGCGCCTCCTGGGCACCGACGGCCAGTGCGTCGCCGAATCGCGCTTCCTGGCTGTGTTCAAGCGCGGGTAGGGCCTACTCCAGCGCGGCGGGGAACGCGGGCAGCGCGGCGAAGTCCTCGGGCACGTGCTCGCGGATGACCCGGGCGTTGGATTCCTGGGCCAGCGCCTCCACGCGCTTCATGGACTCCAGCGTCTGTTCGCGGCTGGCGTTGTAGACCGGCACCAGCTGCCGCTCGCGGGACTCGCGCAGCGGCCACAGGTCGCCGGTCAGCAGGACGGCGCCGGACTTCGCCGTCTTCACCAGCAGCACGGTGTGGCCGGGAGTGTGCCCGGGCGCCTGGTGGATGGAGACGGTGCCGTCGCCGAACACGTCGTAGGGGGCGTCGCCCTCGATGCGCACGGTCTTCGCCTTCTCCAGGGCGCTGTAGTGGGGGACCTCCCCGCGCTGGTGGGCCTGCTCGGAGAAGGCGCCGTCGCGCTCTTCCGCATCCACGAGCCACGTCGAGCCCGCGAACAGGTTGGCGTTGCCCGCGTGGTCGAAGTGCAGGTGGGAGAACGACACGAACTCGATGTCGGCCGGTGCCAGTCCCAATTCGCCGAGCGAGGCGGTGAGCTTCTTCTTCACCTCGAAGTGCACGGGCTGGCCCTGCGGACGCATGCCGTCCGGCATGTCCGCGATGCTCTCGGAGAGGCCGCTGTCCCAGAGCAGGTCCCCCTTCGGATGGCGGATCAGGTAGCACGGGACAACGGTCTCGGCGGGCACGCCCTTCATCGAGCCGTCGTCCGCCATGAAGCCGGAGTCGCCGAGCTCCACGCGGCCGCAGTGGATGGCGTAGAGCTTCACGCCAGTCGCGGCCGGCGATGTCCGTGAAGCAGGGGGCGTGTTGGCGCAGGCGGTGAGCGCGAGACAGGCGGACCACAGGCGAAGGGTCTTCATGGGGCGGCTCCGGGGTGGAACGTGGGAAGCGGCTACCGCGTCGGCTCATCTTCCAACAGGAAGTCGCCAATGGTCTTCCACATCGCCTCGAACTGGGGGCGGCGGAAGCCGGAGCCGGAGATGAGCCAGTCCACGTGCGGGGGCTGGTGCGCCGGCTGGTCGAAGTGGCCAATGGCATCCAGGTGGTCCGCGCGCACCGCCGTCAGCACGCGGCCGTACACCTGCGAGCGCGTGGGCACGATGCCGTCACACGCGGTGGGGCCGGGCATGGCGCCATAGGCCTGCACCAGCGCCGCCGTCTGCGCGGGCGTGTGCAGGGGCAGCTGCGTGAGCGGCATCCGCTGCGTCTGGCCGTACACGAACGCGTAGATGGTGTGCGTGAGCTGCGCGTACGGGTCCAGGCCCGCCGCCAGCCGCGTGCGCAGGGACGGCGGCCGGGCCTGCGTCACCACGGAGCCGTAGCGCACGCCGGGCCGGTCATGCGTGCCGCCGTTGAACAGGTCGATGCCCTCTGGCGTGAGCTGCGGGATGAGGGACGTGTCGCGGCCCACGTCCCACAGGAACTTCGTCACCGCGTCGCGCCGCTCGCTGGAGAAGTCCCCCAGCAGCTGGTCGAAGAGCTGATCCAGCAGCGTGGCCTTCCACCCCAGCTGATCATCCGCCCGCGACATCAGGTGCCCGAAGCGGAACACCACGCTCAGGGGCAGCCGGCCGAAGCGCAGCACGTACATGGTGAACAGCGACAGGAGCTTCAGCAGCTGCTGGCCGAAGAGGCCCAGGAAGAACGTGGCCAGGGGCGTGCCCGCGTGGGGCGCGGACAGCGTCACCACGCTGCGCACGCGGCGCGCGAAGGGCTCCAGTTCCAGCGTGTCCGACACCTGCGCGCCGGGGGAGACGAACAGCCGGGCGTCCAGTCCGCCGGTGGAGTGGCCCACCAGGTGGATGGGGCCGTCGTCCCCGGAGGCCGTCTCGCTCACGGCCTTGAGCAGATCCGCGGTGCGCTGGCGGATGGAGGCAGTGGGGTGGGAGACGATCGTCACCACCTCCGCGTCGACTCCCCGGCGGGCGAGGTCCTGCTTCAGGAACTCGTACGCGTGGCCGAAGTAGAGGAGCTCGCCCAGGTTGGTGAAGCCGAAGAATCCGGGGACGAGGTAGACGTGGTGCTTCACGGACATGGGTCGCCCAGCATACCCCACGCTCCCGGGATGGGCTTGGAATACCCGGCGTCCCACGCGGTTGACGCCCGCCCGGTTGCATTGACAAAACGGCCGCCCGTTTCCCCTACCCACGAAGGAAGACTCTCCGTGTACCGCACACTGCTCGCGCTTGGCCTGCTGTCGTCCCTCCCCGCCGTGGCGGAAGAGGGCATGTGGACCTACGACGCCTTTCCCGCCGCCCAGGTGAAGAAGGCCTACGGCTTCGAGCCGACCCAGGCATGGCTGGACAAGGTGCGCCTGGGCTCCGTGCGGCTCGCGGGCGGCTGCTCCGCCAGCTTCGTGTCGCCGGACGGTTTGGTGATGACGAACCACCACTGCGTGCGCAGCTGCATCGAGGAGCTGACGACCGCGAAGGACGACCTCCTGGCGAAGGGCTTCCAGGCGAAGACGGCGAAGGAGGAGCGGCGCTGTCCCAAGGTCGAAGCCAACCAGCTGGTGGAGATGACGGACGTCACCGAGCGGATGAACGCGGCGACGAAGAGCCTGTCCGGCGCGGCCTTCAACACCGCGCTCAAGAAGGAGATGGCCGCGGTGGAGGCCGCGTGCACCACTGGCGCGGACGTGCGGTGCGACGTGGTGACGCTCTACAACGGCGGCAAGTACCAGCTCTACAAGTACCGCCGCTTCCAGGACGTGCGGCTCGTCTTCGCGCCGGAGTTCTCCATGGCGGCGTTCGGCGGGGACGCGGACAACTTCAACTTCCCGCGCTACGGCTACGACGTGTCCTTCGTGCGCGTGTGGCAGAACGACGCGCCGGCGAAGAGCCCGGACTATCTGCCGTGGGCGAAGGAGGGTGCGAAGGAAGGGGACCTGGTCTTCGTCTCCGGCCACCCGGGCGGCACGGAGCGCAAGAGCACGGTGGCGGAGCTGGAGTTCCAGCGCGACGTGGCGCTGCCCCAGACGCTGCTCCAGCTGTCGGAGATGCGGGGCGCGCTGCGTGAGTTCACCAGCGCGTCGCCGGAGCGCTTCCGCGTGGCGCGCTCCAGCCTGCGCGGCGTGGAGAATGGACTGAAGGCGCTGAAGGGCCGGCAGGAGACGCTGGCGGACCCCGTGGTCCTCGCGCGCAAGCGGCAGGAGGAGGCGGAGTTGCGCAAGCGCATCGACGCGAACCCCCAGGCCAAGGCGCTGACGCAGGGCATGTGGGACGAGACGGCTCAGGCGCTGGACGCGTGGCGCCGGATGACGAACGACCACCGCATGAAGGGCGCGGGAGATGCGTTCCGCTCCGACCTGTTCTCCTACGCCCAGGCGCTGGTGCGCGCGGCGGATGAGCTGCCCAAGGCCAACGCGGAGCGCCTGCGCGAGTACACGGACGGCCAGCTGCCCGCGCTGAAGCAGCGGCTGCTGCGGGAGGCGCCCATCCCGGCGGAGCTGGAGACGCTGACGCTGACGTTCGGCTTCAACAAGCTGCGCGAGACGCTGGGCGCGGATGATCCGTTCGTGCGCCTGGTGCTGGAGAAGGAGGCCCCGGCGGACCTGGCGAAGGCGCTGGTGCGCGGCTCCAAGCTGGGCGACGTGAAGGTGCGCAAGGCGCTGCTGGAGGGTGGCAAGGCGGCGGTGGATGCGTCGAAGGATCCGATGATCGTCCTGGCTCGCAAGGTGGACGCGGAGACGCGCGCGTCGCGCAAGCGCTACGAGGACACGGTGGAGGCGGTGCTCAAGCGCAACGGCGAGCGGCTGGCGAAGGCGTACCTGCTGGTGAACGGCACGGCGGGCGCACCGGACGCGACGTTCACGCTGCGGCTCAACTACGGGCAGGTGAAGGGCTGGGATGACAACGGCAAGGCCGTGCCGGCGCTCACCACGTTCGGTGGTGCTTACGGGCGCGACACGGGCAAGGAGCCCTTCAAGCTGCCGGCGCCGTGGGTGAAGGCGAAGGGGAAGGTGCCGGACGCGACGCCGCTGGACATGGCGACGACCAACGACATCATCGGCGGCAACTCCGGCTCGCCGGTGGTGAACCGGGACGGGCAGGTGGTGGGGCTCATCTTCGACGGCAACCTGCCGTCGCTGGGCGGGCGCTACCTCTACGTGCCGGAGACGAACCGTGCGGTCGCGGTGCACGGCGACGGCATCATGGCCGCGCTGGAGCACGTCTACGGCGCCGCGCGCGTGGTCAACGAGCTGAAGGGCGCGCAGGCGGCGTCCGCGGCTCCGGCTCGCTGAGGTAGGGCTGCCCGAGGGGGGCGGGAGGACATCAGTCCCTCCGCCTCCAGCGTTGCGCGCACGGAAGCGATGTGACCCCGGTGCGCCTTGAAGTGCTGGAGGAACAGACGCACCCAGTGCGCTGGCGGTTCCTGCTGTCCCCAGGTGCGGACGGCGTTGCCCCAGGGATGCCGCGTCAGGGTGTCCAGGAAGGGCAGTACGTCATGCAGGCCCATGAGCGGCCGGTGCGGCGGAAGTCCCTTCCTGGGCCAGGACCCCTGGTTGCGCGGCGCGGATGCCCAGGCGTGACGCTCTCGCAGGAAGCGATTGAAGGTGCGCTGACCGTCGGGCTCCTGGATGAGCGCGCGCAGAAGTCGCGCCTGCTCACCTCGATCCAGCAGTGCCCCCTTGCGCTGTGCCTGCTTGCGCAGCCAGTAGCGATTGCGCCACGCCTTCTCGATGGGGTCTTCGAACGCGGTCGTGTGCTCCACGTGGCCCAGCGCGTGCTCGCCGATGACGCCCCTGGGCAGCAGGCTGCGCACGTGGCTCAGGCGATCCTCCCGGCGCAGCTCGCGCGTGCGAGCGGTGGCCCAGCGGATGAACGGCATCACCTTGTCGCCGTCGCGCCGCCACCGCACCTCCATGCTGATCTCCTTGCGCTCCCACGGCGCGAAGGAGGGCAGGTCGTGCTCCACGTCCCCGGCCTTCATCCACACCGCCAGCTCCTGACGGGCCTCCTGGCGGGCCGCGCGGTGGATGCGCGCCTTCGCGAAGCGCGCGGCCTCCCGGTGCTTCGACGGCAGCAGCGAGCGCGCCATCTGCCGGACCTTCTCGTCTGAGTGGATCATCGCGCGCAGGCCTTTCGTGACCGGCGTGGACGGGGCGCGCGCCCATCACCTGACTCGCACTGGACGTCTCCCACCGCGACGCGTCGGGTGCAGGACAACCTCGGTCCAGAACCTGCCGGGTGCTTGGTGCGTCGCGTCAGGAAGTCGCTACCTTGGGGATGCGGACTTGAATCCGCCTCTGTCTTCGCACGGTTGCGTTCCCCGGAACGTCTCCGTCCGGGCGCCTTCTCGGGGTGGTTGGGAGCTGGCACCCGACGTGCGGTAGCATCTCGGTCGTCTCATGCCGGGGGGAGGGAGGATGCACGATGGTGGTGGAGGCCCCGGAGCCCCGGACGATGTCGGCCATCATGTTCACGGACATGGAGGCCCCTGCAGGTCAACGCTGGCGGGATGAGTCGCTACAACAAGCGCTGCATGAAGAGCACGGCCAACTGGTGCGAGGACTGCTCGCTCGCCACGGTGGCCGCGAGGTGAAGCGGATGGAGGAGGGCGGCTTCCTCCTGGAGTTCGAATCGGGCCTGCCCGCGGTGGCCTTCGCGCTGGAGTGGCGCGCCGCCGTGGATGCTCGCAACCGCGCCGTGCCCACCGAGCGGCGGATGTCCGTCCGCGCGGGCGCGCACCTGGGCATGGTGGTGCACCGCGACGGAGACATCTTCGGCGAGGGTGTCAACCTGGCGGCCCGCATCGAGTCCCTGGCGCGCCCAGGCACTGTCTACGTCAGCGAGACGGTGGCCGCGCAGCTGGAGGGACGGCTGAAGGCGCCTCCCGTGAAGCTGGGCCGCAACGAATTGAAGAACATCCGGCTGCCGGTGGCGGTGTTCCGCATCGACTCGCCGGTGGAGGGCCGCGGCGAGCGGGCGCTCATGTCGCGCGTGCGTTCACTGCTGGGCCGTAAGCGCGCGCGCGCGGACGGTTGAAGCTGACGGCCGGACGCGCGGCGGTATGGTGCCGCGCCATGTCCGAGCTCACCCTGGTTGTTGGTTCCAAGAACTACTCCTCGTGGTCGCTGCGCCCCTACCTGGCCCTGGCCCACACCGGCCAGCCGTTCCGGGAGGTGCTGGTGCCGCTGGACACGCCGGAGACGGCGGCACTCATCGCGCTGCATTCGCCCAGCGGCCGGGTGCCGGTGCTCAAGCACGGCGACACGGTGGTGTGGGACTCGCTGTCCATCTGCGAGTACCTGGCGGAGGCCTTTCCGGAAGCGAAGCTGTGGCCCACGGACCGCGCGATGCGCGCGATGGCGCGCTCGGTGACGTCGGAGATGCACTCGGGCTTCACGGCGCTGCGCACGAACCTCCCCATGGACCTGCTGGCGCGCAAGACGGTGCCGGGCGTGGACGCGCCGGGCGTGCACGCGGACATCGCGCGCATCCAGGCGCTGTGGGTGGGCTGCCGCGAGCGCTACGGCAAGGGCGGGCCCTTCCTCTTCGGCGCCTTCTCCATCGCGGACGCGTTCTTCGCGCCCGTCGTCACCCGCTTCGTCACCTACGGCGTTCCGTTCCGTCCGGAGAACGCCGCGTACCGCGACGCGGTGCTGGGCCTGCCCGCGATGCTCAAGTGGACGGAGGCCGCCCAGGGCGAGCCGCCGCTCGCGCGCTACCGGTAGGATCGCTACGGAGCGCGGAGCTCCTGCAGGCGCTTGTGCATCGTTCGCCGCAGGAAGTCCGTGCGGCGCGCGTCGAAGCCAATCTCCTCCAGGCGCTCCAGCCAGGGCTCCGCGTGGGTGCACAGCTTGTCGAGCAGGGTGCTGACGGCCTTCGCATTCACGCCGTAGCGCTCGCCAAAAGCGATGAAGTGCGCGCGCCGGAAGTTGTCGTCGCGCCCTTCGAACTTCAGGGCCATGCGGTGATCGCCGTAGGGCAGGGTGGTGAGCAGGTCGTAGGCAGGGGACAGTCGGAAGCCCTCTCCGGGGCCATCCGCGAGGATGCTTACATTCTTCGCGTGCAGGTCACCGTTGCCGATGAGGTAGCTGAACGCGAGCAGGTGGAGGAAGCGCGCAAGCTCGGGAACGGGCGCGGCGCAGTTCTCGCGAAGGCCCTCGGCGATGGCCGCGCAGGTGAGCCGGTACTTGTCGCTGGTATAGCGATCCAGGAACTGACAGGCATCCTCCTGGTGGATGCGGCGCAGGCGCTTCTCCGCCTTTTCCCAACTGCGATCAAAGCGCTCGACGAGCAGCCCGTCGTTCCCATCGCGGTCATGGATGAGCCGCGTGGTGGCGACGCGCAAGCCGCACTGCTTCGCCATGCCCATGAAGAAGTGCTCGTTGCGCACGAGCTCGGGCTTGTCCCTCGGGTTGAGCTTCAGGATGTAGTCACGCTGCCCCGACGAAGACACCGGGAAGGAGATGGTGGAGGCGGAGAGCTTCTCCTGGACGCCTGGAATCGTCGGCTCGGTGTTCTCCGTCCCCAGTCGCGGGAGGCTCTGGGCGAAGAGGTCCGTGAAGAGAACGGACTCGGGCTTCCATTTCGCTCCGCGAGGGACGGGTCGCGGGAAGGTCTGTCCCTGGGGAACGACGGAGAGGTCCCCCACGGTATCGGCCCCCGCCGCCACCAGCAGGCTGAGCAGGTCGTCTTCCGACGTCTTGACGTTCTGGAGGAGGACCCGCAGGCGCAGTCCTTCAGGAAGGAGTCCCGCGAAGTAGGTGTGGAGGTTGGCGCCCAGGGTCTCGGTGCGGCGTCTCGAGTAGGGCAGGTGGACCGCGATGCCGCCAGGCCTTGCCGCGTGTTGCTCGAAGAAGTCCGCCGCGTACTCGAAGATGGAGCCGTGAGCGGTTCGGGTGATGGAGCCGACATGGGTGGACCCGCGCCACACCTCCGCGACCTCGATGTCGGTCGGGCGGATCATGACGCCGGCTCGCTCACCCGCAGGCGTTGCTGGCCCGGCTCGAGTGTCAGCTGAAGTCCCAGCACGTGGAGGACGTCCAGGAGCTTGTCCAGGCGCAGCGTGGCCTTCTTCCCGCTCTCCACGTCGTAGATGAAGACAGGTCCGCATCCCGCCAGGACGCTGACCTCTTGCTGGGTCAATCCAAGCTTCGTGCGTTGCGCCCTGACGGCTTCCGCGAGGGGGCGGAGCCAGGAGGTTTCCGGTCGAGCCATGTGCCGTGGACTCCCAAAATCCATCCGTTCGAATGGATTTCAGCCCGGAATGTATCGGCATGAGAGCCCGTCACGTCAATATCCATTCGAACGGATGGATTCGGAATCCATCCGCGTCGGGGCTCACAGCCCCAGCGACTTCAACTGCGCGTCGAAGGCAGGCGCATCCGTGAAGACAAACCCGCGCAGTCCCAGCGCGCGGGCCGCGTCCACGAACTCCGGCAGGTCGTCGAAGAAGGCGGCCTCTTGCGGCGCGCAGCCCGCCTTCTGGAGCGCGAGCTGGTAGATGGCCGGCTCCGGCTTCACGTGCCCCACCTCGCAGCTCATCACCAGCGCGTCGAAGCGCTGGAGCACGGGCAAGAGCGGCTTCAAATAGGCCACGTGCAGCGCGTTGGTGTTGGACACCAGCACCAACTTCACGCGGCCCGCCAGCCCCTCCACGCGCGGCAGCACCGCGTCGTGCACCTTGAAGTGGCTGCTCCACAGGGGCGCGAACTCCTCCATGGGCAGGTCCACACCCAGCGCGCCGCAGACGTCCTTGCGGATGCCCTCCGCGTCCAGCAGGCCCCGGTTCGCCGCCGTCCAGCCCGCGCCGGTGAGCCGCCTCGCGGCCTCTTGCGGCTCCAACCCCGCCCGTGCCGCGAGCCTCGCGAAGAGCAGCGAGTTGTCGTGGAACACCAGCACGTTGCCCAGGTCCAGCAGCACGGCCTTCACGGCGGGGACGGCGGACACGGTGGCTCCCGTTTCAGATGCGGTAGGCGCGCGCGACGCCTTCCATCTGGCTGGCGACTTCCTGCAGCCGCTTCGCCGCGCCGGTGGTGGACTTCAGGCTGGTCTGCGTCTCCGTCATCATGGAGGACAGGTCCGTGACCGCGCTGAAAATCTGGGCGATGCCCGCGTTCTGCTGGTTCACCGCCCCGGCGATCTGCCGCGCCGCCGCGGCGTTGTCCTGGACGATGGTGGCCAGCTCCTTCAGGTGCTCGCCGCTGGTGCGCACCTGCTCCAGCCCTTCCGCGACGCTGGAGTGGCTCTGCTCCGTCATCTTCGCCGTGGAGATGATGGCGTGGCCCAGGTCCCCCAGGATGTCGCGCACCTTCTCCGTGGCCTGGATGGACTGGTCCGCCAGGTTGCGGATTTCGCGCGCCACCACGCTGAAGCCCTTGCCGTGCTCGCCGGAGCGCACCGCCTCGATGGCCGCGTTGAGCGCGAGCATGTTGGACTGGTCCGCCAGGTCCTTCACCGTCTGGGTGATGCCGCCAATCTGCTGCGTGCGCTCGTTGAGCTGCACGATGCGCATGGCCATCTCCCCGGACTGCTCGTGCAGCCCCTGGAAGCCGCCCAGGCTGTCGCGGATGGCGACCTCGCCCGCGCGGCCCACCTCCTCCGCGCGCGACGCCACGCCCAGCACCGTCTCCGCCTTCTCCGCGGCCAGGAGCGACGTCTGCTTGATCTCCTGCGCCGTCACCTGCGTCTCCTGGAGCGCGGCGGCCTGGCGGGCCACGTTGCGCTCCTGGACCTCGGAGGCGAGGTTCAGCTCCGCCACGGTCTCGCTGAGGACGTGCGTGCCCTCCTGGAGGCTGGTGGCCGTCTCGCGCAGGTTCTTCATCATCTGCGCGAAGGCCTGCGTGAGCTCGCCCACCTCGTCCCGCCCCGCCTTCACCTCCATCTCCTGCGTGAGGTCGCCCTCCTTCACCACGCGGCGGACCACCTCACCGAGCGCGCGCAGCGGACGGGTGATGCCGCGCGCCAGCACCCACGAGCCCAGGCCCACCGCCGCCACGAAGATGGCGGCCAGCCCCAGCACCAGCCGGCGCATCCCGTTGAGGGGCGCGTAGGCCTCCGCGGGGTCCACCTGGGCGATGAACCTCCACCCGTCCCCCACGTCGCGCACCTCAGAGCCGTTCACCGCGACCACGGACACGCGGCCCGTGCCGTCGTACGCGCCCTTGTGTGTGTCGAACAGCGTCCGGCCGTCCGTGCCCTGGACCTCCAGCGAGAAGCTGGTGTGGCCGCGGAGCTGGGCGCGGGTAAGCGCGGGCTTCACCAGCTCTCCCACCTGGCCCCAGTCGAACGCGGCGAGCAGCACGCCCAGCCGCTGGCCGCGCTCGTCCATCACCGGCACCGCCAGCGGCAGCACGTGCACGCTGTAGATGGGGTCCTCCGCCTCCACGCCCTCGGCGGTGGTGGTGCCGGCCTGCGCCTTCTGGAACCACGGCGCCTTGCGCACCGCTTCCGCGCTCCCGGCGTAGGACTCGCGCAGCGCGGGCGTGCTGGCGGAGACCGCCGCGCCGTCGTCGCTGAAGAGCACGATGCCGTTGAGGGTGAGATAGCGCCGCTGGAGCAGCGACAGCATCGCGTCGCTCGCGGTGGGGTCCTTCGTGCGCAGCGCCTGGCGCAGGACCGGGTCCTCCGCCCAGCTGTGGGCGCTCGACTCGCGCTCCGCCAGGGTGGACTCCAGCAGGTCCTTGAACCCTTCCGCCTCCATCCGCAGGGAGGTGTTGATCTGCGCCTCCGTCTGCTGGCGCATCAGCTTGTCCTGCATGCCGGTCAGCGCCAGCAGCGGCACGCACGACACCAGGGTCATGTACAGCAGCAGCCGCCCACGCAGCGTCAGGGACGGCAGTTTGAAAGAAGGCATGGCACGCCGGCGCTAAAGAAGAGGACCCGGATTCCTATACCAGAACCCGGGCCCTGAACCTCCTGGCCGACTGGCCGCCTACAGCACCGGCACCCGGTCAGGCAGGTCCCTCGCGGGCAGGTTGGAGTAGTCCGCGTCCAGGTCCAGCCGCACCCGCTGCTTCACGCGCGTGCTGAGCAGCCCCCGGAGCATGCCCAGGAAGGCCGGAGGCGCCGCGATGACCACCTGGTCGAACGCGTGCGAGTCCACGCCCCTGTCCAGCCGCCCGGACAGCTCCCGGGCGAAGCGCTCGTGCTCCAGCTCCCTGCGGCCGTTCGGGTCGTTCTCCGGCACCGGGCCGTGCAGCGTGCCCGCGTTGGGGTTGTCCGCCTGGTTGAACAGCTCGACGGGCTTGGTGCGGCTCTCGTCATGCTGGAACTGCTCGATGAGGTCCCACTTCTCCGCCTTCGCATCCGTGGCGAAGAGCCGGGCGCGACTCGCGTTGGCCACCAGGATCCAGAGCCTCTTGTCCGCCATCTTCACGCCTCCTTGTCTCTTGAGGGATGCGGACCCCCCCGGCCACCGGCAAGCTTCCCCCACCAAGCAGCCCTTGGTGGGGGAAGCTTGCCGGTGGCCGGGGGGGTCCGCAT
>NZ_RAWN01000006.1:0-102525 GCF_003668895.1 Corallococcus sp. AB045 | reverse complement strand
GCGGGGCAGGGGGACGACTCACCGGTGGGGGGCGAGCCGTCCCTGTTCGCCCGGCTGGCGGTGGGCGTGTTCCGGCACCGGGGCCGGGTGCTGGTGGGCGCGCTGCTGCTCCTCGCCGCGGCGGTGTGGGCGCTGCTCCGGGGTGGGCACCTCACCACCGGCACCATCGAAGGCATCGAATCCGCGAGGGCCGAAGCGCTCGCGCGCGGTGCCGCCGCGGGGTCGAACGACCAGACCCTGGCGGTCATCTTCCATCACGACGAATGGACCACGGACGAGCCGCGCTTCGCCCAGGCGGTGACGTCCGTGCTGTCGCGCGTGGAGCGGCTGCCAGAGGTCGCATCGGTGGTGTCGCCCATCGGTGCACCCGAGGCCTTCCGCGCCCGCTTCGTGGCGAGGACGGGCCACGACCTGCTGGCGCTGGTGCGGCTCAAGGGCGGCGAGCGCGAGGCCACCGCCGCGTTCCCCGCCGTGCGCGCGGCGCTGGAGAACCCGGACCTCCGGACGACGCTCACCGGCAAGGTGGCCTTCCTGGCCGCGCTCAATGAATTGCTGGAGCACGACCTGCTGCGCGCGGAGTTGCTGTCATTCCCGCTGGCGCTGGTGGTCCTGCTGTGGGTGTTCCGGACGGTGGTGGCGGCGATGCTACCGCTGGTGGTGGGCGGGCTGGCGGTGCTCTGCGGTGTGGCGGGCGTGATGCTGCTGTCGCACGCCACGAACATGGCCCAGTACACGCTCAACGTCGTGTCGCTCATCGGCCTGGGCGTGGCCATCGACTACTCGCTCTTCATCGTGAGCCGCTTCCGCTCAGAGCTCGCGCTGGGCCTCAGCACGGAGCACGCGCTGATGCGCACGCTGGACACCGCCGGGCGGGCGGTGGCGTTCTCGGGGCTGGCCGTCACGGTGGGGCTGGGAGGCCTGCTCTTCTTCCGGGGCTCGTACCTGAGCGCCATGGGACTGGGCGGCGCGTTGGTGGTGGCCTTCGCGGTCCTCTTCGCGCTCACGGTGCTGCCCGCGCTGCTCGCCTGGCTGGGGCCCCGGGTGGACCGGGGACGGTTGCCCTTCGCCCGGAAGGAGGGCCGCGGCGGCGCCTGGCATGCGCTGGCCACCTGGGTGATGCGGCATCCCTGGTGGGTGCTGTTGCCCACGCTGACGCTGCTCCTGGCCATGGGGCTGCCGTTCCGGCGGCTGCAACTGGCGGCCACGGACATCACCACGCTGCCCGAGGGCACCGAGGCACGCCAGGGCGCGGAGACCCTGGCCCGCCTGTTCCCTCGCGAGGCCGCCACCCGCGTCCTGGTGGCGGTGGAGTTTCCAAGCGGCAGTCCCCTCACGCCGGAGCGCGCGGGCGCCCTCTACGACGCCAGCCGCCGGGTGGCGTCGATGTCCGGCGTGGTCGGCGTGGAGATCGCGGTGGACCTGGGCCCCGGCATGGACCGGGCGACGGTCCAGCGGATGGCCGCGGCTCCACCCCAATTCCTTCCACCGGAGCTCCAGGCCGCGCGGGCCGCGTACGTCACCGGCAACGTCGCGGTGATGCAGGTGCTGACGTCCTCGGCGCCCAGCAGCCTGGAGGCGCGCAACCTGGTCCGCGCGCTGCGCGAGGACCGCACGGTGGGCGACGGCCGGTGGCTGGTGGGAGGGCAGACGGCGACGGACGTGGACGCGGCGGCCTTCGTGAAGGAGCACACGCCCGCGGCGGTGGGCTTCGTGATGGGGATGACGTGCATCGTCCTCTTCGTGCTCCTGCGCTCCGTGGTGCTGCCCTTGAAGGCGCTCCTGATGAACCTGCTGTCGCTGGCCGGTTCGTTCGGTGCCCTGGTGTGGATCTTCCAGGAGGGGCACCTGCACCGGCTGCTGCGCTTCGAACCCGGGCCCATCGAACCGTCGCTGCCCATCCTCTTGTTCTGCGCGCTGTTCGGCCTGTCCATGGACTACGAGGTGCTGCTGCTCAGCCGCATCCGCGAGGAGTATCTGCGCACGGGCGACAACACCCACGCGGTGGCTGAAGGACTGGAGCGGACCGGCGGCCTCATCACCAGCGCGGCGGCCATCATGGTGGCCGTGTTCGCGGCCTTCACGCTGGCGTCGGTGGTCGTGGTGAAGGCGATGGGATTGGGAATGGCCATCGCGGTCGCGCTGGATGCGACGCTGGTCCGGGTGCTCATCGTCCCCGCGATGATGCGCCTGATGGGGGACCTGAACTGGTGGGGGCCCGGCCACTGGAGGCGCTCACATCCACGAGCGCAAGGGACGGAGGTGCGGCCATGAACGCACGGAACCTCGCATGGACGGCGGCGGCGCTGGGCGTGCTCGTGCACGGGCACCGGGAGCTGATGGCCGGTCTGCGGCGGCGCGCGGCTCCGCCCGTGAAGTACTTCGAGCCGCCCTCGGTGACGGTCATCCGGCCCATCCGGGGCCTGGACGTGGACGCGCGCGAGAACGTGCGCGCGCTGCTGGACCTGGACTATCCCGGCGAGTGGGAGGTGCTCTTCGTCTTCGACAGCGAGGACGACCCGGCGTTCCTCCCCACCCGCGAGGAGGTGGCCGCCCGCCCGACGCGCGCGAAGCGGGTGGAGTTGATTGTCGCGGGCGAGCCACCGGTGGGGATGACGGGCAAGCTCAACGCGATGCAGGTGGGCGTGGCCCGCTCCCGGTGCCAGTTGCTGGCCTTCAGCGATTCGGACACGCGGCCCTCGCCCGGAGTGCTCACGGCGCTGGTGGGCGCGCTGCTGGAGGACGGCGGGACGGGCGCCACGTTCGCGCCCATCTACGCGGCGGCGGACGTGCCCCTGGCGGGCGACGTGGGCTACGGGCTGCTGGTGAACGCGTGGTACGGCGCGTCGGTCGCGTGCACCGCGGCGCCGGATGGCGCGCTGCCCTTCATCATGGGGCAGTTGATGGTGTTCCGGCGCCAGGCGCTGGAGGCCATCGGGGGCGTGGGCTGCGCCGCCGGGCAGTTCGTGGATGACATGTACCTGGGGCGCCGGCTGCACGAGTCCGGGTGGAAGAACCGCGTCGTCCACGCGCCCCTGCGCGTCGTCACGGGACAGCTGGAGTTGGGCGCCTTCCTGCGCATCTTCCGGCGGTGGATCCTCTTCTCGGAGGCGGGCATCCCCGGCGCCTTCGCGCGGCCCCACTGGGTTCGTGGCGCGGTGAGCTGGCTGTCATGGGGCGCGCTGGCGACGGCGGTGGCGCGGAGGGCCTGGGGCGCGGCGCTCCTGTCGGTGGCGCCCATCGGCTTCTCCGTGTGGAGCCAGCTGCGGCTCCAGCGGGCCTGTCACGGGCCGGAGGTCGCGCCCCGGCACTACTGGGTGCCGGCAGTCCTTCCGCTGCTGGGGGCCGGCGTGGCGCTGTCCGCGCGGCTGTCTCGCGAGGTGGACTGGCGCGGCCGGGGCTATCGCTTGGATGCGAAGGCGCGCCTGGGTGAGGCCCAGCCCGCCCGGGCCAGCGTGTAGACGGGACGGCGGACGCGACGATGCAGCCAGCTCCCCACCTGTTCCACCGCGCTCGCCATGGTGCCTCGCAAGGGCGGCCCGGCGGAGCGCAACAGCGGCGCGGCGGACCGCAGGCTGCCCCCGGGTCCGTCCGGCGAGAGCATCGCGGCGAAGGCATGGGCGACGACGCGCAGGTACTCGCGGGCCATCACCCGCATGCGGGGCTCCTCCGAAGACAGCAGGGCCATGGAGGCGCGCGCGCCACCGGGGCTGTGCTCCCAGTAGTGCAGCAGGCCCATGCGCAGCGCGTGCATGCCTTCATCCTGTCCAGCGAAGGCGCTGTAGAGCGCGGAGGCGAGCGCGACGCGGGTGCGCTGCGCGGGCCGCCGTGCGTGCGCGTAGTGCTCCAACGCGCGGGCGACGTGGTCCGGGTAGCGGTGCAGCGACTCCTGGAGGGCGCGGGCATCGTGGAAGCACGACGCCATGCCGCTGGCCGTGAGCGGGTGGCAGCACGCGGCGGCGTCGCCCACGAGCACGGCGCTCCCCATCCAGACGGTCTCCGCCAGCCAGTCGTCGTTGGAGGCCATGCGCACCGCGGGCCGCTGCTCCAGCGCCTGCATGACGGCCTCCCTCAGCCGCGAGGGCAGGGCGAGCAGCAACTCCGGTTGCTCCTTCAGCGTCTGGGCCGTGCTGCCCAGGGGCAGGTCCACCATCACTCGCGCCACGCCGGGCTGGATGGTGTACGCCAGCGCGTGCACGGCGCCGCCCACGAACTGGTGGCCGTATTCAGGGTGGGTGAGGCAGGCGCTGTCCACGGTCACGCCCAGCATGGTGGACAGGCGCTGGTGGTGCTCGGCGATGCCCAGCATCCGCCGCACGGGCGACGCGCGTCCGTCCGCGGCCACCAGCAGCCGGGCGTGCACGGTGTGCTCGGTGCCCGCGTGCGAATAGCGCAGGCGCACGCCGCGCTCGCAGTTGTGCTCCACGGCCGTCACGCGGGCCCGGACGCGCACCGTGACTCCGCGCCGCCGCGACACCGACTCCTGCAGGGGGAGGGTGAGGGCGGCGTGTTCGAGCGACAGTCCTGTCACACCGCGACCGTAGGGCAGGACGAGCGTGCGGGCGGGGGCATGGAAGCGCACCGCGAAGCCCCTCACGGGATGGGCCGCCCAGCCATCCACGACGTCCCCGAAGCCCAGCGCGCGCAGGTCCCGCACCCCGGGCGGGTGGAGCAGTTCGCCCGCGAGCTGCTTGTGCCGGTCCACGCCCGCGTCCAGCAGCAGGACGGACCACCCCAGCTCGGAGAGCGCCGCCGCCACCGCGCAGCCCGCGGGCCCGCCCCCGGCTATCACCACCTCGGTGTCCCCCACGTCGCCCCCGCTCGGTTCGCAGACGCCATGTCTGGCATTGACGAATTATCCATTGAAGCGCCGTGCCGCACGCGGAGGAGGCAGGCATGAAAGTGCAGGTTGCATCATTCTGTCGCACACTCTTGCCCCAGGTCTCCCGGACCTTCGCGCTCAACATCCCGCTGTTGCCCGAGCCCCTGGACCTGGCGGTGACGGTGGCCTACCTGCTGTGCCGCATCGCGGACACGCTGGAGGACGAGGCCCCCGGGGCACCTCACGGTGCATTGCTCGACGAACTGGGAGCCCTGGTGTCGCTGGAGCCGGGCTGGGAGGCCCGTGCCCGCTCCTTCGCGCGAAGGGCGCGGCTGGCCCTGCGGGACGAGGTGCCACCCGCGGAGGCCGAGCTGGTGTCGGAGACACCGGCCGTGCTCGAAACCCTGGCCTCGCTTCCCTCCTGGGTCCACCCGCCCATCGCGCGATGTGTGCGCACGATGACCGGCGGCATGAATCAGATACAGCGGATGCATGGAGGGAGCGGGCAGGTCATGGGGCTGCCCGACCTTCAGGCGACGTTCATGTATTGTTATTACGTGGCGGGCGTTGTCGGCGAGATGCTGACCGGTCTCTTTGTCGCCAGCGCTCCCCGGGTCGCCTGGCGCGAGGCGCGGCTCATGACTCGGGCGCCTGCCTTTGGCCGGGCCCTGCAGCTCACCAACATCCTCAAGGACGTGCGCGAAGACCTGGACCGCGGAAGCTGCTGGCTGCCCAGGGACCGCATGGCCGCGCATGGCCTCACGCCCGCCACGCTGGCCCTGCCTTCGCTCCGTGCGAACGCCGTGGCGCTGATGGATGAGCTGGTGGCGGTGGCGCGCCGGGAGTTGGACGTCGCGCTCGAATACTCGCTGGCGCTTCCCGTGGAGGAGCCCGGCCTGCGGCTGTTCTGTCTCTACCCGCTCTTCTTCGCGGCCGCGACGCTCGACGCGGTGGAGGGCAACCCCGCCGTGTTCGAACCCGAGCCCGTGAAGATTCCCCGGGAGACGGTGGCGACGCTGATGCGGCTCACGCAGGAGCGGGTGGGCTCGGATGAAGCGCTGCGGGCGCTCTACGCCAGCGGTTCGCGGGCGCCCCGGGACGGCGCGGAGGCCTGGAGCTGATGCGGCGGGCCCGAGACCAACTGGCCGGGACGCAGGCGGCGGACGGCTCCTGGAAGGGGGACTACAGCGGCCCGCTGTTCCTGGGCCCGGTGTACGTGGCCGGGCTGTATGTGATGGGGCGCACGCCGGAGGCGTCCGTCCGCGACGGGATGGTCGCCCACATGCGGGCCCACCAGAACCCGGATGGGGGCTGGGGGCTGGACGTGGAGTCGCCCAGCCTCGTCTTCACGTCGGTGCTCAACTACGTCGCGCAGCGGCTGCTGGGCATCAGCGCGGACGACCCGGGGCTCGTCCGCGCGAGGGCGTGGTTCCTTCCCCGGGGAGGCCCGTTGGGCAGTGCGTCCTGGGGGAAGTTCATCCTCGCCCTGCTGGGGCTCTACGAATACGAGGGCCTCGCGCCCGTGCCTCCCGAGCTCTGGCTGTTGCCGCGAGGCCTGCCGTTCCATCCCTCCCGGCTCTGGTGCCACTGCCGCATGGTGTACCTGCCCATGGGCTGGCTCTACGGCCGCCGGGTCCGCGCCACGGAGACACCGCTGTTGGCCGAGCTGCGGCGCGAGCTGTATCCCCAACCCTACGCGGACGTGGACTGGAAGGCGGCGCGTGGACGCGTGGCCCGCACGGACGCCTACAGCCCCCACGGTCTGGGATTGCGCGCCGTGCACCGCGTGCTGGGCCTGTATGAGCGGTTCCATTCGAAGCGGCTGCGGAAACGCGCGCTGGCGGAGTCCCTGGCGTTGATTCGCGGCGAGGACGAAGCGACGCACTTCGTCTGCATCGGGCCCATCAACAAGGTGCTCGACATGGTGGTGTGGCACGTGGCGCGGCCGGACGGTCCGGAGGTGCGGGCCCACCTGGAGCGCCTGCCGGACTATCTCCAGCAGACGCGGAAAGGCATCACGGTCAACGGCTACAATTCCTCCCAGCTCTGGGACACCGCCTTCGCGGTGCAGGCGCTGGTGGCCTCCGGAGAGTCCGCCTGGGCGCGGGACACGCTGGCGCGCGCGGGCCGCTTCCTGGAGGCGCAGCAGGTGCTGGAGGATTCGCCGGACGCCGCCAGACACCACCGGCATCCCAGCCGGGGAGGGTGGCCCTTCAGCACGCGCGCGCACGGCTGGCCCATCAGCGATTGCACGGCGGAGGCGCTGAAGGCGTGTCTGTTGTTGGAGCCGCTCGGGCTCAATCGCGTGCCGCGCGAGCGCCTGGAGCAGGCCGTGGCGTTCATCCTGTCCTTGCAGAACCGGGATGGCGGCTGGGCCACCTATGAGCGGCAGCGGGGGCCGCGCTGGCTGGAGCGGTTCAATCCCTCGGATGTCTTCGCCGGCATCATGGTGGACCCCAGCTACGTGGAGTGCACGTCGGCCTGCATCCAGGCGCTGGCCGCGTGGCGCGAGGCCTTCACGGACGCCCCGGTGGGCCACGCCATCACGCGGGGCGCGGACTTCCTGCGCCGCCAGCAGCATCCGGACGGCGGCTGGGAGGGTTCCTGGGGCGTGTGCTTCAGCTATGGCACGTGGTTCGGTGTCACCGGCCTGGTGGCCTCGGGCGCGGGGACCGGAGACCCCGCACTGCGCAAGGCCGTCACGTTCCTGAAGGCCCACCAACGCGAGGACGGCTCATGGAGCGAAACCATCCAGGCCTGCCGCGAGCGCCGCTGGGTGGCGGGGCGCTCGGGCCACGCGGTGATGACGTCCTGGGCCGTGCTGTCGCTGGTGGCCGCGGGCGACGCGAACGCGGAGGCCACGCGCCGGGGCGTGGCGTGGCTGCGCGCGACGCAGGAGGCGGAGGGCCAGTGGCCACGAGAGCCACTGGCCGGAGTGTTCAGCCGCACCTGCGCCATCCACTACGACGCCTACCTGCGCATCTTCCCGCTGTGGGCGCTGTCGCTCGCGGAGCGACAGGCCGGAGGCTTCAAGGCGCGCGGAGGCTCTGCGACCCCAGGTAGTCCGCCTTGCCCAGGTTGACGCCGTTGTGACGCAGGAGCGCGTACGCGTGGGTGATGTGGAAGAAGAAGTTGGGGACCGCGTTCTCCAGGAAGTAGTCCGCGCCGTTCATCACCTGCCCCTCCCACCGGGGGTGGGTGACGACGCGTCCGGCGGCGCCCTCGAAGTCCTTCGCCGTGAACGTGTCCAGGTACGCGATGGTGGACTGGACGCGGGCGCTGAGTTCCTCCAGCGTCTGCTCCGTGTCCGGGTTGGACGGCGCGGCCTTGCCTGACAAGCGCGAGGCCGCCAGCTTCACGGCGTCACAGCTGATCTGCACCTGCCGCACGAACGGGAGCTGGTCCGGCGCCAACCGGAAGTTCAGGTAGAGGTTCGGGTCGAAGGACTTCGCCTTGGCATGGGCCGCGGCCGTCTCCAACCACTTGCCCAACTGCCCCAGCTGCTTCTTCATCTGCGAAAAGGTCTCGAAGTACATGGGCGCGCAAGCTAACGGGACAGCCATTGGCGCGCGAGCCAATCGCCAGGGCATCTGGAACCACGAATCCAGACGCCCTGCGTCACCCCCGGGCCTTCCGCTCACGCCTTGAACGTCATCAAGGGCCGCAGCCGGGCCACCTCCCGGACGATGTCGGCGTCCACCTGGGAGGCCACCACCGGGCCAATGGGCTTGTAGGCGGCGGGGGCCTCCTCGATGCGGCGCTCGGCCCTGAGCGCGATGCAGTCCACCCCCGTCAGCCCCAGGTCCTCCTCCCGGTGCTTCGCGCCGCCCCGTGACATGGAGAAGCGCGAGTGCGCCCGCCCTGCCCCATGCGAGGCGGACGCCAGGGCCTTCGTGTTGCCCAGGCCCCGCATCAGGTAGGACGTGGCGCCCATGGAGCCGGGGATGATGACCGGCTGGTCCTCTTCCGCCGGGCAGGCCCCCTTGCGCGCCAGCCAGCCGCCCTCCCAGGGCAGGGTGATGTTGTGGGGCACGTCGTAGACGAGCGGCGCCTCCACGTCCCCGAACAGCTCCCGCAGCGTCTGCCGCACCAGCTCCGCGAGCAGCAGCCGGTTGAGGAAGGCGTAGTTGGCCGCCGTTGCCTCCGCCTTCAGGTACTCGCGCACCTTCGCCGGGTCCGCGAGCGGGAAGATGCCGCTCGCCGGGTGCGGGGCTCCCGTGGGCCACGCGGCGCGCGCCCGCTCCTGCCAGGTGCGCCCCACGTGCTTGCCCATGTCCCGCGAACCGGAGTGCACCATGAACGCGAGCTGCCCCTCCCGCACGCCCCAGGCCCACGCCCGCGCGCGGTCCACCACGGCCTCCACCCGTTGCACCTCCACGAAGTGGTTGCCTCCGCCAATGGTGGCCAGGCCGGGGTCGCGCACCACGCCCTCCCGCCGCAGCCCGGTGGGCGCCCAGGCCGGGTCCCCCTCCAGCGCCCCGCCCAGATGGACGCGGCCGGACTCCCGGCCCAGCTGGCCCAGGTCCATCCGGGCCGCCATGCCCAGGGGCTGGCCTTCCGTCTCCAGGAGCCAGCCGGGCAGGCCGTCCCGCAGCAGCGCCTCCAGGGCGCGCGAGCCCTGGGCGACGTCCCGCGTGCCGAAGAAATAGTGCCCCTTCATCCGCTCGACGAAGGCGTCGCGGCGGGCGAGGAAGGCGTCCACGGGGATGTCCGCGACGTGCAGGCGCATGCCGCAGTTGATGTCCGTGCCCACGGCGCCGGGGACCACCAGGCCCTCCGTGTGGACCACCGACCCGATGGCCACCCCGGAGTCGCCCGGATGGAAGTCCGGCGTCGCGCGCACCTGCTTCACGCGGCCGCCGTCGGGGTGATGAAGCGCGGCGAGCGCCGCGAGCTGCTGGAGCGCCTTGCCCTCCACCGGCAGGTCCGGCGGAAGGAGGACTTCGGCGGGGGGAGCATGGGGATCCGCCTGGAGGCGGACCGTGTAGACACGACCGTCGTAAGCAACATCGAGCCCCTCGCGGGCAAGTGCCCGCAGGAGCCGGTTCAGTTTCGGCTGCATGACCTTCTCGGAATCTGACCCGGGCGGATTCGCGGCCCGGGGGACGTGAGCGATGGGTTCGAGACCTCGGGTCAGCAGCCGCGGTCGGGACGCCGGAGCGTCCGCGACCCCCTGGACGATCCAACACACCGCACCTGACGGACTCGCGAAAAGATCCGCTCCAGTCGAGGATGGGCCCATGGACGTGTCGAAGCAGGGGAACGGAGCGGTGTCATGACGGTGGCGGTCCTACGGGCCCAGGCCCCGGAGTTCGATGTGGCGTCCGTGCTGGACCGCTTCCCGGACTGCCACCCGGATGCCGTCTGGCTCCAGGGGGAGCAGCTGCAGCGCCAGGGAAGGCATTCCACCTCTGGCTTCAACCTCACCCTGGTGGAGGACGGCGAGGGCACGCTGCACGGCCCCGTCGCCGCCGCCCGCAGGCAACTGGAGGTGCTGGCCCCCCTGCTCGCGGAGCTGCGCCAGCAGGCCGTCCCCTGCGTCGTGGACTTCGGGCTGTTCGTCGGCACCGCGCGGCACTTCACCAGCTCCATCCACTTCCCACCCGACGACGTCCGGTGGTTCGCGGACCAGGGAATCGCGCTGGCCGTCTCCGCCTACCCGACCGCCGAGGAGGAGTTGGAGGACTCCTCGGGCAACCTCCAATGAGCGCGAAGACCGCCCCCCGCTGGGACCCCGAAGCCGTACCGACCTTCTGGATCAACCATGCGTCCCGGTTGCTGATGCGCCACTTCGAGCAGCGGTTGCGGCCGCTCGAGTTCGGGATGGCCTACCTGCCGGTGGTCATCGCGCTGGAGGAGCACGGGCCGCTCCTGCAGAAGCAGCTCGCGGAGTACGCCCACGTCGAGCAACCCACCATGGCCGCGCTCCTCACGCGGATGGAGCGCGACGGGCTCATCGCGCGTCAGCCGCACCCGGACGACAAGCGCGCGACCCGGATATCGCTCTCGGCCAAGGCCCGGGAGCGCCTGCCCCAGGCGAAGGAGCAGCTGGAGGACGTCGCGGAGCAGGCGACCGCGGGCTTCAGCGACCGCGAGCGCGCCACGTTCATGACGCTCCTGCGCCGAGTGGTGGACAACCTGGAGCCGCCATCCGGGGATTGAGCGCCATCCATTCCCAGAACGTCAGAGGGGTCCTGTAGGGTGCGCGCCCCTCCGGAAGATTTCCTCCCGGCATGGCACAAGGTCGAGGCCCCTTGAACCGCTCCTCCTTCCTGATGCGCGCGCTGCGCACTGGCACCTTCTGTCTCGTGGGCGCCAGCTCGCTGATGACCGCCTGTGATTCCAATGATGATCCCCCCGTCGACCCGGCTCCGGTGGACAGGTCGCCGCGCACGCTGACGCTGCTGCAGACCAGCGACCTGCACACCAACATCTTCCCGTGGGACTACTTCTCCGGGAAGCCGGACGCGAAGCGCGGCCTGGCCAAGGTGGCCACGCTCATCAAGCAGGAGCGCGCGAAGAACCCGGACTGCACGCTGCTCGTGGACACCGGTGACACCATCCAGGGCTCGCCGCTCGGCACCTACTACGCCCAGGTGGACAACGCGTCCAAGCATCCCATGGCCGCCGCCATGAACGAGCTGGGCTACGCCGCCATGGCCATGGGCAACCACGAGTTCAACTACGGCCAGGACGTCCTCAACAAGTTCAAGGGCGAGGCGAACTTCCCCCTCCTGGGCGCCAACGTGCGCAAGGCCGCGGACGGCTCCGAGGCCTTCACCCCGTACGTGATGACCACGGTGTGCGACGTGAAGGTCGGCATCCTCGGACTGGTGACGCCGGGCGTGGCGACGTGGGAGCGCAAGGACAACATCACCGGCTTGCGCTTCGATGACCCGCTGGAGATCGCGAAGACGTACGTGCCGAAGATGAAGCAGGCCGGCGCGGACGTGGTGGTGGTGGCCATCCACGGCGGCCCGGACAAGCAGCCGACGGGCAGCGCGACCAGCCCCGACTCGTGGCTCGCGGACTACGAGGACGCCACGAAGTGGACCGACCGCGGCAACCTCCCCGGTGAGAACCCGGCCGTGCAGATTGCCCAGCAGGTGGCGGACGTGGACGTGCTCCTCACCGGCCACACCCACCAGCCCATCCCGAAGATGCTGTTGAAGCAGCAGGATGGCCGTGAGGTCCTCCTCACGCAGCCCAACCGCTGGGGCAGCCACCTGGCCCACGTGCAGCTCAACGTCACCTGGAGCGGTGAGCGCTGGGGCGTGGACGCGCACGACTCGCAGCTCCACGCGGTGGACGAGACGGTGGCGGAGGATGCCAACGTCAAGCAGCTCACCCAGGCCGCCCACGACACCACGGTGGCCTACGTGAACCAGAAGATTGGCAGCACCACCGCGGCCTTCACGGGCGGCTTCCCCGGCCGCTACGTGGACAGCGCCCTGTCGGACCTGCTCAACATCGTGCAGGAGGAGGCCGCGAAGGAGGCCGGCTTCCCCGTGGACCTGTCCGCGACCGCCCTGTTCTCCAATGACGTCGCGCTGCCGCAGGGGGACGTCACCCTGCGTGACGCCTACAGCGTCTACATCTACGACAACACGCTGTACGTGATGGAGATCACCGGCTCCATCCTCCGGCGCGCGCTGGAGATGAACACGCTGTACTTCAAGCAGTTGGACGCGGCGAACCTGCCTGAGAAGCCCGCGGACGCGAAGGCCACCACGCCCGTCGTCGCGGACTACAACTGGGACCTCTACTCGCACATCGAATACGGCTACGACCTGACGAAGCCCGCGGGCTCGCGGCTCACGCACCTGCGCTTCAAGGGCGAGGACGTGAAGGACGAGCAGCTCTTCCGCATCGCCGTCAACAACTACCGCGGCGGTGGCGGAGGCGGGTACAGCATGTTCAAGGAAGGCCGCATGCTGTGGTCCTCCGCGGACGGGGTGCGTGACTACGTCGCGCGCTACATGCAGGAGCACCAGAACCTGTCGCCGGACGCGGTGAACACCTGCAACTTCACGCTCGCGCCGGACCTCTACGCGCATTACTTCCAGGCCACGCTCGGCCCGGCGAAGTGCGCGCCCGTCGTGCAGTGACGTAGGAGACACAGGGACGCCCGGTGGACAGCCCTCTTCCCTTGAGGGCACGTCCCACCGGGCCTCCCGCGTTCCTACGTTGCCCGCGATGGCCGACCCACGCGCGGAAGAGACGTTCCAGAAGAGCATCCACACGCTGACGACGGACGGCGCGTCGCCCCGGACGGAGACCGACGGCCTGGGCTCCCGCCAGCTCCCGGCGGACGCCTACTGGGGCATCAACGTCAGCCGCGCGCTGGACAACTTCGCCATCAGCGGGCGCCCCATCTCCGTCTATCCCGACCTGCTCTTCGGCTACGCCTGCGTGAAGCAGGCCGCGGCGCGGGCGAACGCGGAGCTGGGGGGACTGGATGCAACGCGGGCCTCGCTCATCGACCGGGCCTGCGAGGACATCAAGGCCGGCAGGCTGCACGACCAGTTCGTCGTGGACGTCATGCAGGGCGGGGCCGGCACCTCCACCAACATGAACTTCAACGAGGTCATCGCCAACCGGGGCCTGGAGCTGGCCGGCCACCCCAAGGGCCACTACGCGCACCTGGACCCGAATGACCACGTGAACCGGAGCCAGAGCACGAACGACACCTACCCGACGGCGCTCAAGGTCGGGTTGATGCTGTCCGTCGAGCGCCTGCTGGCCCAGCTGCACCTCTTGGAGCAGGCGTTCCGCGACAAGGGGCAGGAGTTCGCGGGCATCGTGAAGATTGGCCGGACGCAGCTCCAGGACGCCGTGCCCATGACGCTCCAGCAGGAGTTCGAAGGCTTCGCCGTCACGCTGGCGGAGGAACACGCGAGCCTGAAGGACGTCACCCGCCGCCTGGGGGAGATCAACCTGGGGGCGACGGCGATTGGAACGGGCATCGCCGCGGACCCGCGCTTCGCGGAGGCCGCGCGAGCGCACCTGGCGGACATCACCGGGCGCCCCATCGTCACCGCGCCGGACCTGATTGAAGCGACCACCGACGTGGGCGTCTTCATGGAGGTGTCCGGCACCCTCAAGCGCACCGCGATGAAGCTGTCGAAGATCTGCAACGACCTGCGGCTGCTCGGCTCTGGCCCGCAGGCGGGCTTCAACGAAATCAACCTGCCGCCCATGCAGGCGGGCTCCAGCATCATGCCGGGCAAGGTGAACCCGGTCATCCCGGAGGTCGTGAACGAAGTGGCGTTCGTGGTCGCCGGGGGAGACGTGACGCTGACCATGGCCGCCGAGGCGGGGCAGCTCCAGCTCAACGCCTTCGGGCCGGTCATGGCCCACGTGCTGTTCGAAAACCTCAAGTACATGACCGCCGCCATGGCGACGCTGCGCGTGAACTGCGTGCGGGGCATCACCGCCAACAAGGAGCGGCTCGCGCGCCAGGTCGAGTCCTTCGTGGGCGTCATCACCGCCCTCATGCCGCACATCGGCTACGCGCCAGCGGCGCGGCTGGCGAGGGAGGCCCTGGCCACGAACGCCAGCATCGCGGACCTGGTGGTGTCCGCCGGGCTCTTGACGCGCGAACAGCTGGCCGAGCTGCTCTCGCCGGAGCGGTTGACCCGGGGCCAGGCGGTGGAGGCCCGGGAGGAAGAGGGCTAGCACCAGGCGGCCCCTTCAGCGCGAGGTCCGAATGTCCATCCGCCGCCTGCGCAGGTTCCTCCGCGATCCCCCCTGGCTGGTCCTGGGCGGTCTGGTCGTCGTCGGGGGCGCGCTCGGCATCGCGCTCGCCCGCGTGCAGACGGACACCGCGCCAGCGCTGTTCGGGCATGCCTGGCCCGGGGACGTCGACGACACCCGGGGCGCCCTGGGGGCGCTGCTCGGGTTGCAGATCACCATCCTCACCATCGTCCTGTCCCTGAACGCGCCGGTCATCCAGTCCGCGGCGAACCAGTATTCGTCACGGCTGGTCCCCATCTACTTGAAGAGCGCGCCGCTCCGCCGCGCCATTCCCTTCTTCGCCCTCTCCATCAGCTACATCCTCACGGCCATCCGGGAGCTGGGTGTCATCGAGGACGCCGGCGTCAGGCCCCGGCCCGTCCTGTCGGGAGCCATCATCCTGGTGCTGGTGGCGCTCTGCGTGCTCATCGTCTTCCTGGCCCGCACCTTCCGCTTCCTGCGGGTGGAGCGCGTGCTCGGGCTCGTGCAGGACCTGATTGTCTCCGCGACGGAGCGCCGCATCCAGGCCCGCCTGAAGCGGCTCCCACTGGACCCCGCGGCGGTCCTGCGGCTGCCGGCGGATGCCACCTCGCTCCTGGCTGCATCGTCGGGCTACCTCGCGGACGTCGACCTCCAGGACCTCACTCGGCACGCCCGGAAGTGGGGCGTGCGGGTCCGCATCTGCATCACCGTGGGCGAGTACATCGACCAGGAGGACGTCATCGGCTGGGTGGTGGCGGACGGAGGGGGGCCCGTGGACGCCCACGTGCTCAACGACCTCGCCGCCACGCTGAGCATCCAGTCGGCGCGCGAGCCAGACTGCGACCCCGCCCTGGGGCTGCGCATCCTCGTCGACGTCGCGAACCGGGCCCTGTCCTCGTCCGCGAACGACCCGTACACGGCCCGGCAGGCGCTCCATCAAATCCGTTCCGTGATGCGCCGGCTGGCGGGCCTGCCCCTGGGGGACTGGAACGTCGTCGACCCGGATGGCCGGGCGCGCGTGTCACTGGTGGCCATGCGGCTGCGCGACTACCTCTTCCTCGCCGTGGATGGCCCGCTCCATTACGCGGGGGGCGACCCGGAGGTGCTGGAGGAGGTGCTCCAGATCGCCCTCACCGTGGGCCTGCTCGCGCGCGACGCACAGGACCGCGCCGCGGCGCACGCGCTCTTCGCTCGCGTGCTCGCGGACGTCCAGGGCTCCACGGAGAAGGATCGCTTCCACCGCCTGCTCGCCCAGGCGGAGCGCGTCCAGGCCTCCTTCCAGGGCGAGCGCCGGACGCGCGTCGAACGGGGACGCGCGGACTGGCTCCCGGACTGAAAGCGCGGGCTTTCAGTGGCGGGTTTCGCGGGTGGGCTTGAAGCCCACGAGGAAGTCGATGAGCAGGCGGGTGCCGTAGCCCGTGGCGCCCTTGCTGCGCCACGCGTGGTCACGCTCGGCCCGCGCGGTCCCCGCCATGTCGATGTGCGCCCAGGGCAGCCCGTCCACGAACTCCTCAAGGAAGAGGCCCGCGGTGATGGCTCCGGCGTTGTCTCCGCCCACGTTCTTCATGTCCGCCACCTCCGACTCCAATTCCTGCCGCAGGCGCCGGTCCAGCGGGAGCTGCCACACGGTGTCGCCGGTGCGCTCCCCCGACTCCTTCACCTGCTCCACCAGGGGCTGGTCGTTGCCCATGACCCCCGCGCTGAGCACGCCCAGCGCGCGCTGACACGCCCCGGTGAGCGTGGCGAGGTCCACGATGGCGTCGGGGCGGGGCGACTGTTCGGTGGCCAGGACGAGCGCGTCCGACATCACCAGGCGGCCCTCCGCGTCGGTGTTGATGACCTCCACCGTCTTGCCGCCGCGGACCGTCAGCACGTCCCCCAGCTTCATGGCGGTGCCGGAGGGCATGTTGTCGGTGCACATCAGGTACGCCGTCACCGCCGTCCTGCAGCCCAGGGACTTCAGCGTCGTCATCGCCGCGAGGATGGCGCCCGCGCCGGACATGTCGCCCTTCATGGTGGCGTGGACCAGGTCGTTCGGCTTCAGGCCCAGGCCGCCCGAGTCGAACATGATGCCCTTGCCGACCAGCGAGATCCGGCCCACGGGCTGGACGGCTTCTCCCCGGCTGCCTTTGGGCGTGTACGTCAGCTTGATCATCCGCGGCGGCTCCGTGCTGCCGGCGTTGACGCCCAGCAGGCCTCCGCAGCCGAGATTGGCCAATGCCTCGCCGTCGAAGACCTCGACCTCCAGGCTGCAGCGTTTGGCCAGGGACTCGGCCACCTCCGCCATGCGAGCGGCGGTCAGCAGGGTGGCGGGGGAATTGGCGAGGTCGCGCGCGAACGCCGTGGCGCGGGAGTGGATGCCTCCGCGCATCACTCCCTGCTCCACCTCCTCGGTGTTTTTCGAACCCGAGACGAGCGTCAGGGTTTCCAGCGGCGGTTCCTGCTCCGACTGCCGCTTGTAGGGCCGGTAGCGGTAGCGGGCGAGCAGGACGCCTTCGGTCAGGGCCTGCGCGGCGAGGTCCACCGGCACGCTCCCGGTGTCCGGGACCTGGAGCGCCACACGCTTCTGCTGGCCCACGGCCCGCGCGAACGCGGCGGCGGCATCCCGGAGCTTGCCTGCATCCAGCTGTGCTCGCGCCCCCAGGCCGACGGCGACCAGGGGTGGGCCCTCCTTGCGGGGAATGAGCAGCGTCTGACCGGCCTTGCCCTCGAAGCCCGCCGCCTTCAGGAACGCGCGGTCGAGTCCGGGGGCCTTCACCTCTTCGTCCGCTCCCAGGAACGTGCCGACACAACCGGCGTCGGTGGGCACGGTGGCCGCTACGGCGAGCTTCGTCTCCTCCGGGGATTCGATGGAGGGAGCGGGGTGGAACTCGGCCTGCGCGCGTGAATGAAACGAGGTCAACATGGAAGCCTCCTGATGGAGGAACTGGGCACGGCGGCGGGAGGGTGCAACATCCAGAAGGTCACTCGCCCCTGCCTCCGGGAGCGGTTTGCCGGCGGATGGAAGGTGTGGATGTTCCGCCACGCAATCCCATGAAGGGGAAGCCCATGCGCACACTGCCGTCGAAGCGGATGTCACTGCTCACCGAGCGCGAAGCCCAGCTCGTCCTGTCCAGCGCCCCACGCAACCTGGCCGAACTCTCGCCACGAGAGCTGCGCGGACGCATCCTGCGAGCGCGCCGCCTGATGGAGAAGTACCAGGACGCAGCGCAGCGGCAGCGCAGGGAGGCGCTCCGCAAGGAGGTGCCCTCCCGCTCCCGCCGCGCCGAGGGCAACCGCAACACCCTCCGCAAGGCCGAGTACTTCGCCGTCACCCTGGAGCGCTTCGAGAAGCGGCTCGCCCTGCTCGAGCGCAAGGCGCAGGTCCGCACCCGCGCCGCGAGCCGTCCGGCCCCCCGGAGGACGACGCGCGCGGCCACGGGAGGACGCAAGCCCGCGCGCCGGACGCGCGCCGCCGGCCGCACCGCGAAGGCCCCCGCCTCGAAGCAGGCGTCCCGCAAGAAGCAGGGAGGGGCCCTGAAGCGGGAGCGCTTTTCCGCCCTCAAGCGTCAGGTCCATGCCTCGACCCGGGGCCGCCGGACCCAGACCCAGCGCGACTCGCGGCGCTGAGCGTCGAGCGCCCTAGTGTCGGTAGAACGCCTCCTGTACCGCGAGGCGATCCATTCCCCGCGCCAGACAGAGCTGCAAGAGCACGCGGCTCTTCTGCGGGTTGAGCTGGTCCGCGGCGACGAAGCCCAGGGCGTCGTCGTCCATTTCAATGTTCCGGCCCACGTCGCCGCTCACCACCCGCGTGCTGCGCACGACGACGACGCCCGCCTCCGCCGCTTCCGAGAGCGCGCCCGCGGCTTCCGTGGAGACGTTGCCGTTGCCCATCCCCGCCACGACGATGCCGCGCGCTCCATTCGCGACGCTGGCGCGCACCAGGTCCGGCGGCATGTGGGCATGGGCATAGAGGATGTCGACCCGGGGCAGGCGTTCGAGCCCGTCCACGGAGAACCCGGACGCGGCGGAGTGCCGGTGCGTGGGCTGGCGGAAGTAGCGGATGCGCCCGTACCGCGCGGTGCCCAGCAGGCCCGGCCCCGGTGAGATGAAGGTCTGCACGTCCGTGGTGCTCGACTTCGTCACGTCGCGCGCGCAGTGCAGGTCGTCGTTGAGGACGACGATGGCGCCCCGGCCGTGGGCCTCCGGGTCGGCGGCCACGGCGACCGCGTTGTAGAGGTTCAGCGGCCCGTCCGGGCTGAGCGACGTGGCGGGCCGCATGGCGCCGGTGAGCACCACCGGCCGCGCGCTCCGCACCACCAGGTGGAGGAAGTAGCCCGTCTCCTCCACCGTGTCCGTGCCGTGCGTGATGACGACGCCGTCGGCCTCGTCGCCAGCGAAGAGCGCGTTCACCCGGGCCGCCAGCCGCAGCCAGAGGCCGTCGTCCATGTCCTGGCTGCCCACCTGGGCCACCTGCTCGCCCCGGAGCGTTGCCAGGGCGCGCAGGCCGGGGACGGCGTCGATGAGCGACTCCACGGCGACCTCGCCCGCGCGGTAGCCCGGCTCCACGCCGGAGCCGGCCCTCCCCGCGATGGTGCCGCCCGTGGCCAGAAGGTGGACCCTCGACATGGTTGTGTCTCCCGCGCCGCCTACCCGAGACCCCAGGGCAGTCCCAGCACCTGCCACGCTACCAGCAGGGCAATCCACACGGCGAAGACCACGATGACGTACGGCAGCATCAAGGCCACCACGGTCCCCACGCCCGCGTCCTTCTGGTACTTCTGCGCGAAGGTGACGATGAGCGCGAAGTAGGCGTTCAACGGGGAGATGGCGTTGAACGGACCGTCACCCACGCGGTACGCGGCGAGCACGGCCTCCGGGGCCACGTTCAGCCGCATCAAGAGCGGCACGAACACCGGCGCGAAGATGGCCCACTTCGGAATGGCGCCCGTCATGATGAGGTCCAGGACGGCGACCACCAGCACGAACCCGACGAGCAGTGGCAGCGCCCCCAGGCCCGCGTGCTCCAGGGCATCACCCACCTTCACGGCCGCGATGGTCGCCATGTTCGTGTAGGTGAACAGGGCGATGAACTGGCTGATGATGAACAAGAGGAAGATGAGGCCGCCCAGCCCGGCGACCGCCTTCTCCATGGCCTTGATGACGTCCACGCTGTTCTTCATCGTCCCAGCGCCGACGCCGTAGGCGGCCCCCGTCACCAGGAACAGCACGGTGATGGCGACGATGAGGCCGTTCATGAACGGCGAGTCTCCAATGAGCGCGCCCGTCTCCGGATTGCGCAGCGGAGCCCCCGGGGGCAGCGCCAGCAGGCCGAAGAACACCAGCACGCCCACGAGCCCCCAGAACGCGAACTTCAACCCCCGCGACTCCTCCGGGGACAGCTTCGCGCCCGTCGTGGCCGGCTTCTCCCCCTGGTACGCACCCAGCCGGGGTTCGATGATCTTGTCGCTGATGAGCGACACGATGAGGGTCAGCATCACCACCGACGCGACGGAGAACCAGAAGTTCGCCGTCAGGTCGATGGAGCGGTCCGGCGCCATGATGTGGATGGCGTCGTTGGTGATCTCCGTCAGGATGCCGTCCAGCGGTTTGATCAGGATGTTGACGGTGAAGACCGCGGCGACACCGGCGAACGAGGCCGCCAGGCCCGCCAGGGGATGCCTGCCCACGGTGAGGTAGGCGGCCGCCGCCAGGGGAATCAGCACCAGGTAGCCGGCGTCCGCGGCGATGCTCGACAGGATGCCCACGAACACCAGGATGTACGTGAGGAGCCGGGCCGGAGCGACCGCCACCAGCTTGCGGATGAGCGCGCCCACCAGGCCCGCCGCGTCCGCGACGCCCACGCCCAGCATGGCGACGATGATGACGCCCACCGCGTTGAAGTCCATGAAGTGCTGGACGACGCCCGCGAACATGAAGCGCAGGCCCTCGCCCGTCAGCAGGCTCTTCGCGGCGGTGGTCGTCTCCTCCAGTTGGTGCGTGTCCGGGTTGATGGTCTCGTAGGTGACGCTGGCCCCCAGCCTGTAGAAGAGGTGGGAGAGCACCATCACGAGGGCAATCAGCGCGACGAAGATGACCGCGGGGTGGGGGACCTTGTTGCCCACCCGCTCGATGGCGTCGAGCACCCGCTCCATGCCCTTCTTCTTCGGCGGCGTGCGCTGTTTGTTCTTTGTCTCACCTGGGACCTGGACGTCGTCGAAATGAGCCGCTTTGGCCATGGGAGTGCTGCTCCTTTCCAATCCCTCAGAGCTCCAGCTCGGCCCCCACGGAGAGCGAGGTATCCGTCCGGACCTTGCCCGCCGCGGGTGCGCTGTCGTGTTGCAGTTCGAAGTACGTGGTGAGCGCGAAGCGGTCCGTCAGGTCCACGGACAGCTTCGTGGTGGAGTCCAGCAGGATGCGCGTGTCGCCGAAGATGTCCGGCAGCAGCACGGCGTCCTCGCGCAGGTACACGTTCTCGTTGATGTCATAGCGGAACGCCAGGCCCACCGCGGGCGACCACTGCGTCACATCCGGCAGGTTCTCGCGCGTGGGGGTGTACTGGAACCGGCGGTCCTTGGTGTAGCCCGCGCCCAGGTACGTGCGCAGGAAGAGCTCCTTCGACTTCTTCTTGCGCTCCAGGAGCGTGAAGCCGGCTCCCAGCTCCACCTCGGTGCGCAGCTCCAGGCTGGCGGGGTGGTCCGTCTCCACGCCCAGGAAGGTGTAGGCGCTGAGCAGGCGCGTGAAGCGGTAGTCGCCGCGCGCCCAGCCGCCGAGCGTCAGGGCCGTGACCTCCCGCTCCTCCTCGTCCTCGGTGGCCGCGTTTCCATAGGCGCCATCCGCCTCCAGGGTGAGCGCCCACACCGGCGACTCGTACTCCGCCAGGGCATCGCCCGTGATGGTGAAGGTGCGGGCGTTGCCGGCGAAGAAGGAGGCGCCGAGCCCGGCCGAGCCCGTCCAGGGCCCTTCCTCCTCGTCCTCGTCCTCGTCCTCGTCCTCGTCTGCTGCTGCCGCGACGGAGGCCGGTGAGGAGGCATCCGCCGCTTCGGAAGGAGGCGTGGGTGTCTGGGCCATGGCCGCGAAGAGGATGAAGAGTGGACTCATACGTGCCTTGGGGAAGGAGGCGCCTGCCTGTCCCGGTGATGAGGGAGGGGCGGCCTCGGTGGTGCTTGAAGGCCTCCTCGCGTTCCACGCAACCTTCGCCACGCACCGCGCGTACGGCAATCACAGGCCGGCATGCCGGGGGATGGCTCCCTCGTGCCTTTGCCCGTCAGAACGTGATGAGGGATTGGATTCGCGGGCCCTGGCTCAGGGGCGCACGACGTCCTGGATGAACCGGCTCAGCGACTCCGCCATCTTCTGGTGCGTGGCGGCGGAGGGATGCCAGTCCTCGCCGACGCCGTCAGCGAAGGGGTTCTGCATGGTCATCACGTGGCGGTGGACCCGGGCGTCGCCCAGGCGCTGGCGCTCCGCCACGAGTTGGGAAATCCAATCGCCGACGTGCACGGACGTCACCACGCCCTGCTGTTCCTTCCGCTTGAAGCCATCCGTCATGCTGCCCAGCGTGCAGACGATGTGCGCGCGGGGATGCAGCGCACGGAGCCGTTCGAGGAAGGACCGGTAGGCGGACTTGAACGCCGCTTCGTCCGGGAGGAACGCGGCGGTGCCCGCGCCCGCGAACGTGTCATTGGTGCCGGCGTTGAGGACAATCACATCCGGCGAACCGTTGGAGAAGTCCCAGGCGGCGGGGTGGTCCGGGACGGCGCGCTCGTAGATGGCGGGGATCAACCCGGACGTGGACAGGTCCAGGTTGCGGTACACGCCGTGCCCCGAATAGCAGACGAACGTGGCCTCCGCGCCCAATGCCTGGGCCGTGAGCCAGCCGTAGCCGCGTCTGGGATTCTGGTGCTTCGACGTGAAGGTGGGCACCTTGGAGGAGGACGTCTCCGGGGTGAAGGTGACGTCGGTGCCGTAGCCGCAGGTGATGGAGTCCCCGACGAACTCCAGCTTGAGCCCCGTGTGCTGCGGGGGCGGTTCCCGGAACTCGCCCTGCACCTCCAGCGCCAGGAGCGTGCTGGCACCCACCAGGGACTCGGTGCGCTTGAGGAGCTCCACCGTGTGCAGGCCCACGGGGAGGCCGCTGGCGAGCAGGTAGCTGCCCTGACCGGGATGCACCGCGAGCAGCTTGGGAGGTGCCCCGTCCACCACCACGTCGAAGTGGTTGGTCCCCACGTCTCCGCCCTGGCCCGCGTCGTCGAGCCGTATCCGCACGGCGTCCCCCTGGAAGCGCGCGCGAACCGTCACGCCCGGATGGGAGAAGACGACCCCGGTGCTGGAGCGGTACGTCCGGCCCACGTACTGGACCCGCGCGTCCGCGGCCGGAATGCTCACCCAGGTCATGGAAGGGCTTTCACGTGCGAGGGAGGGAGCCCTGCACGCGGCCAGCGACAGGCCCATGCCAAGGCAGACGCCAGCGATGAGGGATCGGTCGGGCACGCGGTTCCCAGCGTACACACAAAGGAGCTCTTCGACGCGGTGGTGGACGACATCTGCGATGAGGCCTTCGCGAAGCTGGCGGCGGCCGTGGGCGCGGCGTGGACGCCCGCGGAGAAGATGCGGACCTTCATCGACGTGCGCCAGGGAATGGCGGAGCGGATGGTCCAGCAGCTGCGCGTCACGCCCCGGGCGCTGCGGGAGCTCCTGCCGCTCGTGGAGCCGCGGCTCGCCCGTCCCCGGGCTCGCGAGGTCGCGCTGCTGACGGCCATCTTCGAGGAGGGCAGGGAACAGGGCACCTTCGAGGTCCGCGACACCCGGGCCGCCGCGCGGGCGCTGGCGCTGGGGTTCCAGCACGTCGAGTGCACGCTGCTGCGCGTCGGCCTGCCGCCAGGAGCGCTCATCCGTCCATGAGCGACGTGCGGTATCGTTGGGTGAAGGAGTGATTCCATGCCGATGCCAGCACCCTTCGTGAACCTCACCCAGCTGGTCCAATGCTCCGACGCGGAGCTCGAAGCGCTGCTCGAGCAGGCCGACTTCGAAAACCTCGAGCCCGGCCGGGACCTGCCGCCGCTGCGTGAACGGCTCCTCCGGCTGGAGCGTGAGCGCGGCCTTACGGAGGTCCACCGGCGTGTCTCCGACAAGGTCCTGGCCGCGGGGGCACGGCTCGTGGAGACCCCGCGCTACATCGGCATGCAACACAGCTTCGCGCTCAGTCCGGATGGACGCCACCTCGCCGTCGCGAGCAACCGCCTCGACGAATCGCACGGGGGAGACGTGCGCATCTGGGAGCTCGCGACGGGGCGCGTGGTCGACGCTGTCGGGTTCGAGACGACGCTGGTCGGCTCGACGCGGGAGCCCTCCTGCCTCCAGTGGTCGCCGTCGGGGCAGTGGCTCGGGGTCATCCTGGACCAGGTGGTCATCGGCGTGCTGCGGGCCTTCGCTGGAATGCTGCCCTCCTTCACCGTGGACGTCACCCGGCGCTGGGGCTCGCCGCCGGGGTGGGGTGTCATCAATCCCAAGACCGTGGAGAACACGGGGCACCTGCCCGCCTGGTGCTGGTCTCCGGATGAAACCCAGCTGTTCATCTCCACCCCCGGGCCCGACGGTGCGCTGGGCTGCATCGTCCCGTTCCGGGAGGGCACCCGGGTCAACGAGGACAGTGAAGGGATTCGCTGGTGCCCGGCCCGGTTGGACGGACAGCCTTCGAAGTCGCGCCCGCATACCTGGGTGCGGTGGAGCCCGGATGGCTCACGCATCCAGGGCTATTGCAAACAGGAGTTCGTGCTCGAGCCGCACACCGACCCGGAGCCGGAACCCCATCCGTCCGCCTCCGCCATCGACGTGCGGAGCGGCGACCTCGAGTACCGCTTCGATGAGCTGAAGCTGCCGGTGGCGTTCTCACCGGACGGTGCCCGCCTGGCCTACGGAGAGGAGTCGCCCCGGCTCGCCAACGGGCACACCGGCCGGGCGATGTCCGTCCCGAGCAAGGACGTCGACATTCGGATTCTCGCGGTCGTGGAATACGTCTGGTCCAGCGACGGCCGGCGTCTCGCCGTGCTCATCAACGGCTACGAGTTCCCGCAGGTCCTCATCTTCGAGGCCGGCAAGCTCCTGTGCCAGATGGACCTGAAGCGCCGTTCGTTCGGCCTGTCCCTCAAGAGCGGCGACCTGGGCCGCTGGGCCTGGTCGCCGGATGGCTCCATGGGCGCATGCCTGCTGCGTGAGGGAGGCATGGCCGAGCCGTGGAAGCGTGAGGGAATCAAGGTCGAGCTGTGGAAGGTGGGGCCCTCGCCCAAGATGCTCCGGCGGCTCGAGGGTGCCAGCGGCATCGACGGACTGGCCTGGGGCGCGGACGGCATGCTCGTGGGAACGGGGCCCCACACCATCGCCTTCTGGGACGTGAACACCGGAGAGCAGCGCTTCCGCTCCTCGTTGGAGTTGGAGCCGGGCCGCGTGCCACCCCCGAGCGACTGGAACCCCTGGCCGGACGAAGTCGCACGCTTCATTCCGACCGAACTCGGCTGGGACTTCACGCGAGCACAGCCGGACGGCACCGTGGAGTGTCCTCCGGGGTCGCGGGAGAAGCTCGAGCCCCGGCTGATGTTCTCGGTGGGGGGGCGCCATGCCTGGCCCTGGCGGTGGGCCGAGGGGACCCGGCATGCGCGCTGGGAGGACGGGGCGCCTTCGCTCGTCGAGCCCCAGGCGGAGGCCGCGTTCGAGGAACGGCGCGTCCCCGTGCCTGAAGGCGAGACGCTGGAGGCGAGAGACGCCCGGCACGGGAAGTGGGGCTTCCTGAAGCAATACCAGGCCCCCACGCGGCCCCTGAATCATTACAAGGCCGAACCCGTGTTCACGCACGGTCCCGCCATCAGCCGCGCCAACCTCACGCCGTATCTCGGCAAGGGGGTGATGCTGCGCCAGACGCAATACGGGACGTGGTACGCCCTCGGTACCCTGCTCGAGGTCTCCGACGAGGGAATCCTCCTCCACCCTCGCGCTCCCATCGGCTCGTACCGAGAGCGGCTCCTGTCCTTCCGGGACATCCTCTGGATTGGACCGGCGGTGCCGCTCGAAACGACGGAGGGCTAGTGCCAGGTGCCCACGCCGAAGCCCCAGCCGAAGTAGAGGCGGGACACGTCGGCGAAGCCGCTGATGCGCCACGAGGTGTCGGGCGACATCAAGCCGAAGACGGACCATTGGAACAGCCGCAGCTCCGCGCTGGCGGTGCCATGCAGGCGAGCCCCGACGGTGTCGAAGCGGCTGGGCTCCAGGTAGCTGCCCGCGCGCAGCTGCAGCCGGTTCTCGATGGGCTCCAGCTCCGCGCCAATGCGCGGTGAAATCGAGAGCCGCCGCCCCGAGCGCTCCAACTGCTGCGACAGGAAGGAGTCGAAGCCGATGGCATCCGGCACGGCGCCGCTGATGAGCACGGACCCGGTCAGCAGCAGCTTCGACCGAGGCAGGGCCCTGTAGCGTTCCGCGCGGTCCGGGCCCCACCGAAGCTGGAGCGGGCGGTCGCCGAACTGCCAGGCGATGCCCGCTTCGATTTCCCAGGGGAGCCTGACGGAGGCGGGCAGGTAGAGGCCGGCGACCTTCACGTTGCCCGCATCATCGGCGGTGGTCGGGCCGCCTGGAGTGAGCCCTCCCTGGACGGGAGCCCGAAGGGTCAGCGCGGCACGTAGCGGCACGCCCATGGGCGTCCAGAGGGCACCGGCCTCCACGTTGCCGCCGAACATGCTGGCGAACTTGTTGTTCGGGTCCTCGGCGGTGTTGATCTCCAGGACGACCGCGCGCAGCCCCACGCCCACCGTCAGTTCGCCATCGAGGAAGCCGCGAGCGAGCTGGAACTGGAAGCGGGTCATGCTCAGGTTGAGGAGCTGTCCATTCGCGTCCTGTCCCAGTGCATAGGTCTGCAGCGACGCGGCGCCGCCCAGCCCCCAGGGCCCCCACTGAATCAGTCCGCCAAGCTGGGTGAAGATGAAGTCGTCGTTGGCGAAGCCCACCGCGCCGTTGTTGTCGAAGTCGCTGTCGCGCAGCGAGCTGGGAAACGTGAAGGCCAGCGACAGGTCGTAGTCGACGTGCTTGGACGAATAGAGCGAGCGCACCGCTGGAGCGGCCGTGTTGACGCTGATGCCCTCGACACCCTCCGCGATGGGGGCGTACGCGCCGGCAAGGCCCGACACCCGCACCGGCGCCAGCACCGGGCCTTGATACACGTCGATGGCGTAGTTCGAGCTGGTGAGCGGCGGGTTGTCCGCGAGCGCCACACCGCTGGAGACCAGCACGGCCACGGCCGCGAGCCTGGCGAGAGAGGAGGGACGGGGAGAGGCCATGGCGGAGCGAGGTGTCGCGAGAATACATGGCCCCTGGCGAGGCTCCGTCGTCCCGTTCGCTGCAACCCGGAGCCCTTTGGCTGCACCCGTCCGGAAGTGGACCCGGTTCGGGCGTAGACTCCACTGGCCGTGGAATCCACCTCTCCCTCCGCGTCGGCGCCGTCCGTACTGCTGCCGCTGCTGCGCCGCGTGCCGCTGCTGATGCTCGTCTGCGCGGTGCCGGGCGTCGTCACCGCGCTCCACACCTGGGTCTATGCCCAGGCCCGGGAGCCGGGCTACCCGCTCAGCCGGGCGCTGCTGGTGCAGGTGCCGCAATGGCAGTACTGGGCGTTCGCCACGCCCGTCATCCTCGCGCTTGGACAGCGCTTCCGCCTGGAGCGCGGCATCTGGCCCCGAAGCCTCGCGGTCCTCCTGGCCGCGCTCGTCGCGGTCATGGTCCCCTACGTGAGCATCATCTACTTCGCCGCTCGGGCCACGGGAGAGACGTGGCTGCCGGAGAGCACCTGGGCGCGGATGCTGCCCTTGATGATGGCCAAGTACAGCGTCCTGTCCCTGCTCATCTACGGCGGCATCCTCGCCATCGGCTACGCCGTGGACTACCACCGCCGCTTCCGCGAGGGGGAGCTGGCCCAGGCCCACCTGGAGACGCGCCTCGCGCACGCGCAGCTGGACGCCCTGCGCGCCCAGCTCCATCCACACTTCCTCTTCAACACGCTCAACGCCATCTCCGTGCTCGTGCGCAAGCAGGACACCGTCGGCTCCATCCGCATGCTCACCGGCGTCAGTGAACTCTTGCGCATGGCCCTCCACACCACGGGCCGCCAGTTCGTTCCCTTCCATGAGGACGTCGACTTCCTGGAGCGCTACCTCGACATTGAGCAGACCCGCTTCCAGGACCGGCTCCAGGTGGTCCGCGCCATCGATCCGGCCACGCTTGGCGCGCTCGTGCCCAGCCTCATCCTCCAGCCCCTGGTGGAGAACGCCATCAAGCACGGCATCGCCACCCGCTCCGGTCCGGGACGCGTGGAGCTGCGTGCCTCGCGCGAGGGGACGCGGCTGGTGCTGGAGGTGCTCGACGACGGCCCCGGGCTCGCACCCGGCTGGGACCGCCAGGACGGACGCATTGGCGTGGCCAACGTGCGCGACCGCCTGCGACAGCTCTACGGCGACCGCCACGTCTTCACGCTGGAGAACCGCGCCGGGGGCGGCGTGCGCGCCCGCCTGGAGCTGCCCTTCCAGGCCGCCGTGCCGGAGGCGCTCGGGGCATGAACACGGCCGCCGCCATCCGCACGCTCGTCGTGGATGACGAGCCCCTGGCTCGCGAGGGACTGCGCCTGCTGCTGGCCGCGGATCCGGAGGTGCGCGTGGTGGGCGAGGCCGGCAACGGACCGGAGGCGGTGCGCCTCATCCGCGAGCACCGGCCAGATCTGGTCCTGCTGGACGTGCAGATGCCGGAGCTCAACGGCTTCGAGGTGCTCGCGCGGCTGGCTGCTGGCGAAGTGCCCGCCGTCATCTTCGTCACCGCGTATGACCAGTACGCGCTGCGCGCCTTCGACATCCACGCGCTCGACTATCTCCTCAAGCCCTTCCGGGACGACCGCTTCCACGACGCCATCGGACGCGCCAAGGCGCAGATCCGCATGGCGCGGATGTCCGACCTAAGCCAACGGTTGATGTCCGTGCTCTCCACCTACGGCGAGCGAGACAGCACGCCCGCACCATCACCCACGCCGCCCGAGCCGTGGATGCGCCGGCTGGCCATCCGCGACGCGGGCAGGGTGGTGTTCCTCGACGTGGACGAAATCGAATACATCGAGGCCGCTGACTACTACGTACAGATTCACGCGGGCGGAAAGGCCTACCTCCACCGCGAGACGATGCAGAGCCTGGAGGCGCGCCTGGAGCCGGAGCGCTTCATGCGCATCCACCGCTCGGCCATCGTGAACGCGCGCCGCATCCGCGAGCTGCGCAGCGAGGGCCGCAGGGACATGGTCGTGGTGCTCACCTCCGGCGCGGAGCTGCGCGTCGCCCGCAGCCACCGCGAGAAGTTCCAGCACCTGCGCTGAAGCCGCGCGGCCCGTTCGACGCACGAGCGGACCGGTTCGCCGCGAGGCCGTCCCCATCGGCTGAACACTTTCCCCCACGTGGCGCTCGCGCGGGCACGGTCCGTTCCGTCCATCCCCCACGGAGGTGCTTCATGTCCGCGCCCCGGTGAGCCTCACTTCCGCTTCCGACCACGGGACTTCGACGGCGTCGGCTCGGCCAGGGTGGCAAGGGCATCCACGAAGAGCCGGACCTTGGGGGGAAGGTTCAGTCGGCTGGGATAGACGACGTGGATGGGCCTCATCGACGCGGGCCGGGGGCCGAAGAGGACCTTCAGCCGGCCGTCCCGGATGGCCTCCTGGCAGAGGATGTCCGGCACCCGCGCGATGCCGACCCCGGCGATGGCCGCATCGCACGCGAGCTCGCTGTCGTTCACCATCAGGACCGGATCGATCCGGGACTTCACGCCCTCGGCCTCCCACGTCTCGAACGCACTGAATCCAATGCAGCGCGCGGACCCAAGCTCCCTGGCGGCCGGGATGCCGTGCTTCGACAGGAAGCGGGGGCTCGCCACGAAGCGGACCGCGCCCTCTCCCAGCTTTCGCGCCACGAGCGACGAATCATTGAGCGGGCCGATGTGGATGGCGACGTCGAACCCCTCTTCGATGAGGTGGACACGGCGGTCCGCCAGCACCAGCTCCACCCGCGCCTGGGGATAGCGACCGAGGAACTTCGAGATGACAGGCGTGAGGTAGCGCCGGCCGTAGAGCACCGGCGAGGAGACCCGGATCAGGCCGGTGGGATCCGCCTTGCCCTGCTGCACCTCGCTGTTCGCTTCTTCGATGAGCGCGGCGATGGCGGCGCAGCGCTCGGAGTACGTCACGCCTGCTCCCGTCACGCGCAGTCGCCGCGTGGTCCGCTCCAGGAGCCGCACGCCCAGCCGCTCCTCCAGGTGGCGGATGCGCTCGCTGACGGTCTGCTTGGTGATGCCGAGCTTGAGCGCCGCGCGGGTGAAGCTCTCCTCGCGGACGACTGTCGCGAAGAGGAGCATGTCGGCCGGTGGAATCATGGCCGTCAAGATTAACCTGACAATGAGTTCGTCCGGGGCCGCATTGTCCGGGCACTCCGGCGGACGCATGGTGTGGCCTCACGCAACCCACAGGAGTGCCACCCATGAAGCTCTACTTCGCCCTCAGGACCCGGGCGGTCCGTCCCCGCTGGCTGCTGGAGGAACTCGGCGTGCCCTATGAGCTGGTCAGGCTCGACCTGGCCCGGCAGGAGAACACCACTCCTGAATACCTGGCGGTGCATCCGCTGGGAGACCTCCCCGCCCTGGTGGATGGGGACGTCACGCTGCTCGAGTCCCTGTCCATCTGTCTGCACCTGGCCGACCGGTTCCCGGAGAAGCATCTGGCGCCGTCGGTGGGGAGCGCGGAGCGCGGTCCTTATTACGGCTGGATGGTCTTCGCTGAGTTGAGCCTCGACCCCCTGGTGATGGAGTTCTACCGGGACGCGCAGTCGCCGGTGGCGCGCGAAGTCCCGGAAGGGGAGGCCGCGAAGCTCAGGACCCGGCTCACGGCCGCTCTCGACCTCATCCAAGAGGGACTCGGCGGCCGTGAATTCCTCGTGGGTGAGGCCTTCACCGCCGCCGACGTGGTGATGGCTTCCATCCTCCACCTCGCGAACACGCTGATGCTGCTGGACGGGTATCCGCGGCTGGTGGAGTACGTCAGGCGCCACTCTCAACGCCCCGCGGTGCGCAGGGCGGTCTCCGGGTGATCCGCTACCAGGTCTTCGCCGCGGCGAGCGCCTCGTTGAATTCCAGGCCGTTGACGCGCATGACCGCGAGCCAGTTGATGGCGCCCACGACGTCGAAGACGAGGCCCTGTCCCGACGTGGCTTCGACGATGCCGGCTCCCGCCGTGTTGCCCGTGCCGACGCCGTAGGCGATGCCCGAGCCCGCGAACTCCACGCTCGCGAGGCCCACGCCGAAGCTGTTGTCTCCCACGGAGGCCGCCACGTGGTACCGGCCATCGGGGACGTGGAGCCGGAACTTCGCGCCCGTTGTCAGCACGAAGCTGGCGAGGCGCGGATCCTGGGTGCCGTTGCGATCGCCTCGGGTCTGGAGTCCGCCCGGGCCCTGCCAGCCCCAACCCCGTGCCGCATCGAAGGCGGAGTCGTCCGCCACCGCCCAGCCCGACACCAGCGGCGCTCCGGGAGGCTGGAAGTTCAAAGCGATCAGCTCAAGCGTCGCATTCGGAATGACGTCCAGGGCTGCCTGGGCTGCGATCGTCCCGACCTTCGCGTGGAGCGTCGTGGTTCCCTCCGAGAGTCCCTGGACCGTGCCGTGCTCCACCGTGGCGATGGCCGGGGCGTCGGAGCTCCAGGTGGCCTCGCAGGTGACGTCACGGGTGAAGACGTCGGTGCCGCGATGGAAGGAGCCCACGGCCTTGATGCCCGCCGACCTGCCACGAACCACCTTGAGCGTCGGCGGCGGCTGGACCTGCAACGCTTCGAGCACGACGTCGCCCGCCATCGGTACCACTTCGAGCTCCAGCGCTCCCACCAGCGCACGCCGGGTGAGCGGGTCGGTGTAGCTGGCCTGCAGCCGGGCCCGGCCCGGGTTGATGGCCCGGAAGGTACCGCCCGCGTCCACGGTCGCCACCTCCGGGTCGAGCGAGCTGAACGTGACCTCCGAAGTGGCGGCGACCGAGGTCCCGTCCTGGAACACCGCCGTCACCTGGAGCTTGCCACCCATCCCCACCTCGACCGGCGCGGTGGACGCGGTCACGTCGATGCGCCGCAAGAGTCGAGCGGGCCTTGGATCGAGCCGGTACACGAAGACATTGGTGTCGACGGTGTTCACGACCACGAAGACATTCAGGCTCGGCACGTAGCGGAACCGGCCGTAGGTCCCGTTCATGTTGGCCGGACCGGGCACCACCGTGCTGAGCGCCGTGTGCTTCGTCCAGACGCGGGTGTCCAGGTCCAGCGAGTAGACGTCTCCGCCGCCCTTCCACGCGACGATGCGGTCGGTCACCGGATCGTAGTCGACGCCGGGGTTGCCCCCGTCCTCGATCTCCCGAGCCCCCGTGGTGGCGAGCCGCACGCGCTTCGGAACGAACTTCCCCAGCGCGTCGATGGCCGTGGTGTCGGTGACGCCCTGTCCAATCTCGACGTAGAGCTTGCGCCGCGGGTCGACGACCGCGTTCTTGTAATAGCCCTGCTGATCCGCCTCGCCACGGATCGTCCACTTGCCGGTGACAGGATCCCAGAACGACAGCGCCTGCGAGCCGGCGTGGTACCAGACGACGCGCGTGTTGGGGTCGTAGGCGCTGTTGGCGCCGGTGCGTGTTCCCAGCTGCGGAAGGTCGGGGTGGTTCTCCCAGCGGTTCGTGTCGAGGTTGAGCGCCGTCTGCGGCCAGCCATCCCAACCAATCGCGAGGAACCGGTCGAAGGGCGGCGGCAGGTACTCGAGCCCGTCGTACGTGTGGATGGCGCAGTTGACCCCCAGCGCGCGGTCGGGGCACTCCTGCCCGGAGCCGACGGGATCCGGATCGGTCAGGCGCACCCACGCGCCCGTCCGGAGGTCGAAGCCGTAGATCTCATTGCCGTAGTAGCCGTTGTGGCCGCCGCCGGAGATGTAGAGCCGGTCGCGCTGGGTGTCGAAGGCGCCGCTCGACCAGTCGTCCATGATGCCGCTGATGCCCTCGCCCAGTCCGAGCCACGGGTACAGGGAAGGGGACAGCGAGAAGGCCCGCAGGTTCGAGGCAGGGAACTCGTACCAGTGTCCCGCCGCCAGCGCGGAGAACACATCCGGCGGAGGCGCAGGGATCGTCACCGTCACCGGATTCGACGGGAGGCTCTCGCCGCCTTCGTCAGTGAGCGCGGTGACGGTGTACGTGTACGTCTCGCCCGGGACGACCGGACGGTGGGCGAAGGACGGTCGAAGCACCTGACCGACCAGCGCCGGGCCCCGCAGCACGCGGTAGTGTTTGACCAACGCATCCGGCGACGGCTCCCACGTCAGCGCGACTTCGAAGGAAGAGACGCTGGCCGCGGCGAGGTTCGTCGGCGGGGCAGGGCGCGTGGGCTGCTCTCCGCACGAGACGACTCCAGCATCGACGCCGGCATCGGAGCCCGTATCAACGCCAGCGTCCGTGTCCGCGCCGCCGCCGCCATCCGGACCGCCGACAGTGCCGGTGCAGCCGACCGCGCCCAGAAGCAGCACCCCGACGACCAGGGTCCGAACCAGCAGGCAAGGGAGCATGTTCGCGCCATCCTAGGGGGCCTGCTCCCTGCGGGCACCGTCAGGGTTCGTATATGACTTGACGAGCATATGAAGGAGTGGGCATATACGGGACATGGAATCATCGTTCGCGATCATCGCGGAGCCGAACCGGCGGGCCATCCTCAGCCTGCTGGCTGCGTCGGAGCACTCCGTCGGCGAAATCGAGCACCAGCTGCGGATGCCCCAGACATCGGTGTCCAAGCACCTCCGCGTGCTGCGCGATGCCGGCTTCGTGGAGTCGCGCATCGACGCTCAACGGCGCGTCTATCGCATCCGGCCGGAGCCGCTCATGGAGGTCGATGAGTGGCTCGCGCCATTCCGGCGCTTTTGGGCAGCCCACGTGGACGCGCTCGAACGCCATCTCGACCGGATGGACCAGGAACCCGAACCCAAGAAGGGAAAGAAACGATGAGCCACCGTGCGAAGTACACGCCCGGCCCCGCGGCCGGAGCCAGTGTCCAGAAGGCAGGCGACAAGTGGACGCTCGTCCTCGTCCGGGACCTGCGTCATCCCCCGGCGAAGGTGTGGAAGGCGCTGACCGACCCCGCGCACCTGTCTGAATGGGCGCCGTTCGACGCGGACCGGAACATGGCCAGCGTGGGGCCGGTGAAGCTCTCCACGGTCGGTGCGCCGACGCCGCAGGTCGCCGAGACCACCGTGAGGCGGGCGGAAGAGCCGAAGCTGCTCGAGTACAGCTGGGGGCCGCAGGACCTGCGCTGGGAGCTGGAGGCGACGGACGCCGGCGGTACCCGGCTCACGCTCTGGCACAACATCGACAGGGGCTTCATCTCGTGGGGCGCCGCGGGCTGGCACATCTGCTTCGACGTGCTCGATCAGCTCCTCTCAGGCGACCCCATGGGCCGCATCGTGGGGCCCGATGCGATGCAGTACGACTGGCAGCGCTTGAACTCCGAGTACGCGGAGCAGTTCGGGGTCCAGAGTCCCACCTGGAAGGCCAGCAACTCGAAGGAGTGAAGGAACACACCATGGAATCGACCCTGCCGAAGCCGGCGCTCGTCGCCGCCAGGACGTCCCCCAAAGCCGTGACCATCACCTTCTGGATCGCCACCGCGCTCTTCTGCCTGGAGATGGGCTTCACCGCCTACGCGCAGTTGAACCTGCGAGATGCGGCGGAGGGGTTCACCCGGCTCGGCTTCCCCAGCTACTTCCGGGTGGAGCTGGCGTGGGCCAAGTTTCTCGGAATCCTGGTGCTGCTCGCACCGGTGCCGTGGCGGCTCAAGGAGTGGGCCTACGCCGGCTTCGCCATCAATCTGGTCTCGGCGCTCATCGCCCACTTCGCGGTGGGAGATGGCCCGGAGGCGTGGGCCTTCGCGGCGGTCACCAGCGTGCTCTGGGTGCTCTCGTACGGCTCCTGGCGCAGCCTGCAGGTCACTGTCCGCCCGCTGGAGGCCGTCCATGGGTAGCAGCGGCAGTGAGCAGTTCACCGGAGCAGCCGCTTCCCGACTCATCGATCAGCGACTCCAGGACCTGGGGGACTGGAGGGGGGAGACCCTGGCCCGCATGCGGGCGCTCATCCTGGAGGCCGACTCCGAGATGACCGAGGAGTGGAAGTGGACCACCCCGGTCTGGTCGTGCCACGGGATTGTCTGCACCGGGGAGTCGTACAAGAAGGCCGTGAAGCTCACGTTCGCGAAGGGGGCCCACCTCCCGGACCCCAAGGGCCTCTTCAACTCCAGCCTGGAGGGCAACACGCGGAGGGCCATCGACATCAAGGAAGGGGAGAAGGTGGACGCGCGCGCGTTCAAGGCGCTCGTGAAGGCCGCGGTGGCGCTGAATGGCCAGTCGGCGAAGAAGCGGTAGCGCCAGGCTCAAGGGGCTCGGACGCCCAGCGCGTGGCATGGGGACTGTGAATTCCATGGGACAGAGCCCTCGGTTCCAAAGGAAGGCGCATGAGTGACGGACAGGAGAACCAGGAGGCGCGGCGACGTGCTGATGATCCATCGCCGGGACGGGGACGTCGTCCGGCTCGAACGCTCTCCCACGTCAAGCAGCTCGTCTGCGCCAGGGACGAGGTGTCCCCCGAGGCCTGGGCTGAGCTCACCGCGCGGTTTCTCCTCACCGAGCCCCGGTAGCGCTGGAGGGCAAGAGCAAGCCCAAGGCTTCGCGCGCGAAGCGCAAGCCAACGCCGGAGTAGCTGTGAGAGGCTTACCGGACGGTCGCATCACCCTCCTCAGGAGCGCCTCCGATGCTTCGTCCCGCTGTCCCGAAGCCTTTCATCCCGTTGACCCTGGCCACCGTGCTGATGGCGCTCGGTGTCCTGCTCATCGCGCCGCCCGCCTGGGCGGAGAAGCCCGCGAAGCCCACGTCACGGCCCGCGGACCGGCACTACATCCGCAAGGTCGACCAGTCCTCCGTCGCCAAGGACAAGAACACCGTCATCGAGTCGCGGGTCGATGTCAGCCGGGATGTGAAGGACATCAACGACGGCAAGGCCAAGAAGGGCAGCGATTCGGGGACCGTGACCTGGACGCTTGGCGGGCGGACCTATGGGGCCCACGACAATGGTACGCTGTATCCCATCCGTGGCACCGGGTTCCATGAGCTGAACCGCTCGGCCTTCAAGGCATTGGGGGTCTACAACAAGTTTGACGACACCCCGCGCGCCAAGGAGATCCTGGACAAGATGGGCACGTCCCAGGGCGACAGGAACGCCGCGCTCAAGGCGTACAAAGCGGGTTGAGAGGGAGAGCCATGCAGCCGGAAAGACAGGTTGTCGGATTCATCGCGCGGGGTGCCGTGGAGGAAGCTCGCCTCTTCGACAGCATCGGCCGCGCGCTCGGTCTCCCTCCCGAAGGTGTGGCGCGCTTCGACGTGGACGGTCCCGCGGATGCGGCGGTGCTCGTCGAGACCGCGCTCCGGTCCTCCGGCTTCCGCACGGATGTGACCCTCTACGTCGATGCCTCCCGCACCCGCGGAGCCCCCAGCCTTTCATCGGTGGAGGTGGCCACCCGGGTCGCGGCCCTGCTCGGCGAGGAGCTCCTCGTCTCGCCTCCCGCGGACGACCCGGCGGTCGCCACCTCCTGGTTCCTCGTCACGCCCGAAGGCAAGCGCTTCCGGGCCAGTGAAGCCTCTCCCGGCCATGACGAGGACGACGAGGATTCCGTCGATATCGACCGGGCCTCCCTGCGCCCCCTGTAGTGGGCGCGGGTGGACCGGGTTGGGGAGCCCGCGTCACCAGGGGATGACGCCCTGGTCGTCCGAGTAGGTGCCGGTGGGGCCGTCTGGCCCGAGCAGCGCCATGCGCACGGGCGCGCGCGCGGCCTGCTCGACGGTGCGGGTGCCCTGGAAGTTGTTGAGGTCCGTGGCGGTGAAGCCCGGGCACACCGCGTTCACCTTGATGCGGGTCGTCTCCAGGTCCAGGGCGAAGGCAAGTGTGATGGCGTTGAGGGCCGACTTCGACGACGAGTAGACGCCGTACATCGCGCGGTACGGGTTCGCCGGGTTCGAGTTGTTCGTGAGCGAGCCGACGCCGCTCGAGACGTTGACGATGCGCCCCGCCGGTGCTTCCCGAAGGAGCGGAAGCATCGCTTGCGTGACGGCGATCACGCCGAACACGTTCGTCTCGAACACGGTGCGGAACTCGTCGAGCGGCGCGACGGTCGCACGGCCCGCCTTCGCGCGCTCCGCCAGCGGCTGGCCCGGCTTGGGCGCCTGCCTGCCCGAACGGGCGATGCCCGCGTTGTTCACGAGTACGTCCAGGCGCCCCAGCTCCTGGCGGATGCGCTCCGCCGCGGCCGCGATTGAACTCGCGTCCGTGACGTCGAGCGCGAGCGCACGGGCGTCACCGGCGACGGTCTTCGCCGCCGCCTCACCACGGGCGAGGTCACGTGAGCCGACGAGCACCGTGAAGCCGTGCGCGGCGAGGTCCTTGGCGATCTGAAGTCCGATGCCCTTGTTTGCCCCGGTGACGAGGGCGACTTGTTTGTCGTGCATGCCCGGGGAGATACGGGGGCAGGTGACACGCGCGCTTGGCGCTTCTTGGCGGAGATTTCGTGCCAAGAAACGCCAAGCCAGGGCCGCGGAAGCTCCTTACACTGAGGGGATGTTCACCATCGACGCGATCCCGGTCTCGCTCCCTGGCCTGCGGGCCGTGCGCATGACGACCGACCTGCTTCGCGTTGGCATGAAGGAATTCCACGCGTCCATGCGCATCGAGCGCGGGCGCAGCGAGTGGTGGGGGCGTGGCCGGGTCTGGACTGGCGGGCCCGGCGCCATCCACCTGAAGCAGCCAGGCGACGTGCACCGCGACGTCGCACACGATGGGCCGATGACCTACCAGGCCGTCGTGCTGCCCGAGCGCGACATCGATCGCATCCGCCATGAGGGGAAGGTCGTCGCGCATCCCCACTTCAAGCTCGGCGACGAGCGGGGCCTTCCCTTCCAGCGTCTCCACGACGCGGTCGCTGCGGGCGCGGATCGCCTCACGCTGGAGGTCGCGGTGGTCGAAGCCGTGGAGGCGTTCACGGTCTTGAGGGGCGCCACGCCAGACCACACGCGGCCGGTGCGACGGGCGATGGCGTACCTCCGCGAGCGGGTGGGGGACGCCATCACGCTGGATGACCTCGCGGACCATGCCGGCTACGACAAGTTCCATCTCTGCCGCGCGTTCCGCGCCCAGGTGGGGATGCCGCCGCACGCCTACCTCACGCATCTGCGCATCGCATGGGCGAAGGTGTTGCTCGAAAGCGGCCTCCGGGCGTCGGAGGTCGCGACGCGCGTCGGGTTCTATGACCAGAGTCAGCTGAACCGCCACTTCCGGCGCATCGTTGGAACGACGCCCGCGCGGTACGCGAACACACGACCGGAGCGGAGCCTCCAGGTGTAGCCGCTCGATGAGCCTATGGCCGCGTGACGTGCACGAGGCTCGTCATCGCGTCCACGTACAGGGTCGTGTCGTCGGCGTAGAGCGGCAGCAGCGGGGTGACCGACACCTGGTTCAGCTTCGTCTTGCGGAGCTGCTGCGTGGCCGGGTCCTTGAACACGGCGTAAGGGACATCCTGGATGACGTAGGGCTCGCCGTTCACGTGGCCGATGATCATCAGCACATGGCCGGGGACGACGACGAGGTCGCCCACCTGCGCCTGCTCCAGCGCGCGCACCCGGTCGGCGTGCGAGTCCTGCGCAGTGAAGAGGCGGTGGTTCAGCGCCGCGCTCTTGCCCTGCATCCCGGAGTTGGGCGGGAGGGCCAGCCCCATGCTGCGGTACACCTCACTGGTCAGGCCGCTGCAATCACGCGCATTGAACTGGTGTCCCCAGCCGTAGCGCTCGCCGAGGAACTTGAAGGACTGGCGGAGGATGTTGGCGCGGGTCAGCGGCAGATAGCCCGGCGCGGTGTCGGCGGTCCGGCGCAGCAGCGCGCTCCGGAAGGCCAGCGAGCCATCCTGCTCGCGCACCGGCAACTGCACCGGCCACGATGCATAGCTGCTGGCGCCGTTGACGGGCTCGCCGGGTGCCACGTCGGCCCGCGGTAGCGCGACCCCCATGTCGAACTCGAGCTCGGACACTTCCGGTGCTTCCGGCGTGAAGACCGTGCGCACCTGGTCGCCCGTGACGACGCGCCCGGGCGCCTTCGCCACGTAGGAGAACACCGCGTCCGCCGTGCCCTCCGCGATGTCGCCGCGCTGGACCCACGCGGGCCCCTGCGTCGTCTGGACGAACAGCCATTGCTGGTCCGCGCTCTGGTGCGCGATGACGACCGGCTCACCCGGAAACAGGATGCCGGCCTGCAGGCTCTCGTAGTCGCGCAGGTCTTCCGAAGCGAAGAATTGCCGGCCGGACGGCAGCGACCGCAGGTGCGTGCGCCGCACGCTGAGGCCGTAGCGCGCGGTGGAGGTTTCGGGGATGTGCTCGGCCGCTGCGTTCTGGCGAAGCTCGTCGAGCATCGCTTCCGTCACCGGACGGCCCTGTTCGTTGATGACGGCCTGGATGGGCGTCTGCTGCGCAGCCCTGACCCAGCCGGCGACCTGTGCGCGTGTCAGCGTGGCCGGGATGCCCTTCAGGTCGATCAGGCCGCCTTCCGGACCGAACGCGCGCAGGCGCTTCTCCGCCACCTGGCCGGCATCGAGCAGCACCGCATCGGGAGACGGCGCGCGGCGGATCCAGAACTCGGGCGTCAGCATGTCCTCGCTGAACGCCGGCACCCCGGACGGAGACACCGCGAGCGCGGACGGCGCGGCGCAGGCAGCGAGGCTGGCCGCGGCCCCCATCACCGCGAGCGAGAGCGCCCGCATTCGCCACGGATGAGGAGAGGGGAAGGCCAGTCGGCTCATGGGTTCTGCTCCCGCTGGAGGGTCGGTTGCTCTCCTATCGGAAGAACGAACACTCAGTGGGGGCTATTTCGCGGGGACTCCAGGGGGTGGCCCAGGTTGCGGTCCACCACCGTGAAGCCGGAGGACTGATAGAGGGCGACGGACGCCGGGTTGTCCTCGAAGGCGTACACGATGGCGCGCCGGGCGCCCATCCCGTGCATGCGTCCCAGCCCCTCGTACAGGAGCGCGCGCACGAGCCCGCGTCGCCGGTGCTCCGGGACGCACGCGGTCGGTTCGAACTCTCCCACCGCGTTGATCTCGTCGAACCAACCGAGCGCGCAGGCCGCGAGGCTGCCGTCGGGTGCCTCGGCGACGAGGTCCAAGGCTGGCTGGTAGCGCGGCGCCTCCATGAGCCGCGCGTACACTTCCGTCGTCATCCGCTCGGAGCCGAAGCCGCGCCGGTGAACGAGGGCGCGCGCTTCCACCTCCTCCGGGCCGCGCACCGCGCGCACCCGGTAGCCCGCGGGCAGCGGAGGTGGCGAGGGCGGCAGCGCGTGGAGCGGCAGTTCGAGATGCAGGTAGCACCCGCCCGAGGTGCGCCGGCAACCCAGCCGCTGCAGCGCCGCGAGCAGCGGACCGTTGCTCTCCAGCGCCCACAAGGTGGCTGGCAGCGAGGTGTTTCCGGGGCGTGCGCGCGCCCAGGGCAGCACGTCCTGCGCGAAGGCGTCCGCGTGCGTGAGCGGGTGGACGAGCAGGTCCACGTCGCCGTTGCTGTAGGCCCACGCGAAGCCGGCAAGCTGCCCGGGCTCTGGCTCCCACAGGATGATCTCCTCCCGCGGCCGCACCTGGGCATTGCGCAGCATCCGCCAGGTCAGGTCCCCTACCGCGCACTCCACATGGGGGCCGCGCTCCGCCCAGGCCCGCGCCACGAGGCGCTCCATGGCTTCGAGGTCGGTCACATCGCGATAGGGGCGGAGGCTGGACATCCCTCCTCTCTACTCCGTTCGGGATCCTGGATGTCAGGGTGCGCCGGGCTCTCCGGCCACAGGCCGCGCCTGGAGGGCGAAGGGGCTGGGATGGAGCGCGCTATGCTGCCTCACCAATCCCCATGGCCTCCTCTCGGAAATCCCCTGGTTTCGTCCGCAGCTTCGTGTTGCCCGCGCTGCTGCTCTTCGCCCTGCCGCTGTTCGGGCTCTGGTTCTCCGGTCATGCCTCCGACCGCTTCGACGCGCAGGTGCTCGAAGTCATCGAGAAGCAGATCGCCCGGGACACGACGTTGAGCGAGGCCGACCGTCAGGAGGCGCTCTCCTTCTACCGCGGGGTCCCCGCGTCGGTGGCCTGTCAGAACGACAGCGAGGAGCTGGCGAGCTACCGCAAGGGGCTTGGCGAGGCGTGCTCGGACGCGAAGCAGTTCGGGTGGGCCTACCTGGCCTCCTGGGCCATGCTGGCGCTCGGGCTTGCCTCCACGGTGATCGCGCTCCTGTGTGGCCTGGCCGCGTTCATCTCGCGTCCCTTCCAGTACGGCAGCTTCGTGGTGGGCTGGCTCGTGCTCCGCATCACCAGCGCCATCCAGGTGCTGGGGCAGGGCGTGCTGTTGGTGTGGCTCTCCTACTGGGTGACCGCGCTCTGGGCCGAGCGCTACTACCCGAAGCTCATTGGCATCATGGCCCTCCTGGCGGCGGCCGCCGTCTTCCTGGTGGTGGTGGCCATCTTCCGACGCCCGCCCATGGACTTCGACGTGGAGGCGGAGGAGGTGCCCGAGGCGCGCGCCCCGGAGCTGTGGGCCTGCGTACGCCGGCTGTGCGAGCGGCTCCAGACGACGCCGCCCGACCACATCCTCGCGGGCATCGACACCAACTTCTTCGTCACGGAGAACGACGTGCGTGTGGATGGGCGCATCCTCTCCGGCCGCACGCTCTTCGTGAGCCTGTCCCTGCTGCGCCTGCTGGAGCGCTCCGAGGCGGAGGCCGTGCTGGCGCACGAGATGGGGCACCTGCTGGGCGGCGACACCGGGCACGGCAAGCGGCTGGCGCCCATGCTCTCGCACTTCGGCCACTACCTGGAGACGCTGTACGAAGGCGGCGTCACGCGCCCCGTCTTCTATTTCATGGCGGCCTACCGCGGTCTGTTCGAGCTGTCCCTGGGCCGCAGCCGTCGCGCCAGTGAGCTCGCGGCGGACCGGCTGGCGGCGGGGGTCACGTCGGGGCAGGACATCGCCCGCTCCCTGGTGAAGGTGGGCGCGTACTCGAGCTTCCGGGACCGCGTGGAGGCGAAGCTCTTCGCCCAGGACGAGCAGCACCAGTCGGTGGCCATCTCGCAGCGGGTCGCGCACGGCTTCTCCGAGTACGCCCAGTCCGAGGCGGTGCACGACGACCTGCAGGGCGCGGTGACGCCCCATCCGTTCGATTCACACCCGCCGCTGGGCGCGCGCATGGAGAACGTGGGCGTCCACCTCAAGCCCGCGGACATGGCGCAGGTGCTCCTGGAGCCCGTGGAGTCCTCGTGGGCGGAGGCCTTCGAGGACGCGGAGGCCATCGAGGCGCGGCTGTGGGGCGCCTACGAGGCGCGCTTCTCCCAGGCCCATGACCTGGCGCTCGCCTGCCGTTACGAGCCGTCCACGGACGAGGAGCGGCAGCACGTGGAGAAGTTCTTCCCGGCGCTCGTCTTCGAGGGCAAGGAGGCCGGCTACGAGGTTCGGATGGACTACTCGCAGGTGAGCTGCTCGGAGTGGGAGGAGCCCGTCGAGTTCGACAGGATTGCCTCCGCCTCCACCGCCGACCGCATGTTCAAGAAGTACCTGGACCTGAAGGTCACCGGCGAGGGCCGCTTCAAGGGCGGGCGCTCCATCTGCTTGAGCAAGCTGAAGGAGCAGGACGCGGTGCTGGAGGCCTTCGAGCGCTACCTGGGACGGCACCGGTTCATGAAGGCGCACCGCTCGGACTCGCAGGCGGCTTGAGCAGGAGCTCCGCCCGCTGGTGTCACGTCGCCGGCGGGCGGGTGCGGTAGAGCGTTCCGCTCAGGAACTCGAACCACGTGCCGGCGGGAAGCAGGGTCCCCGCGACGTTCGCGTCGGCGCGCAGCGTTCCCTGGTCGAGCTTCCCCCGGAGGAGATGCACCTGGGTGCCGGCGGCCAGGGGGAGCCCCTCCACGTCGTGGTCGCGGGCCAGCACGCCGGACACGCTGGGGGAGTAGATGGGATCCTCGACCATGACCTCGTGGAAGGCGGCCAGCGGGAGGCCGTCGATGACGATGGGCTCGGCCGGGGTGAAGCGCAGCGGGCGTCCCGTCTTCGGATGGGGGGCGAGCACCGTGTCCCCAGCGCACGGGATGCCGTCCACGACCGCGCGTTCGGCCAGGGTGACGAAGTGGATGCGGCCCGCGTCGGTCATGTAGACGGACGTGCCCGCCCGGGCCACGAAGCCTCCCTCGCAGCGCGCGTTGTCATGCACGGTCACGACCGCGGGTCGGCCGGTGCTCGCGTGGATGTGCTCGACGTCCACCAGGCCTTCGATGCCCGGCACTCGCACACCCTTCGGAGCCTGCCGCGACGCGAGCGCATCGAAGGTGGGCAGGTCATCCGGATGCAGCCCCTCCGAGACGCGCTGCAGGAGCTCGTCATAGGACGACGCGATGTAGCGGGTATCGCCGTACGTCTCGCTCATGTGGAGGTAGAAGATGGCCCCCACGCCCTTCTTCAGACGGTCCTCGACGTCGAGGTACCAGACGCCGCCGCCCCCATCCATGGCGAAGGGAACCAGACCGGAGGGCAGTTCCTCGCTCTCATCGCCCCACCTGTCGAGCTCGAGGCGCGTCTTCGGCCCGGCGATGGTGCGCGGCTCGGAGAGGTCTTCCAGGAGTCTGGCGGGAAAGCGTGGGTCGATCATTCCCAGGCAGCTTCCGGACAATCACGCCGGGCGGCAAGCGCGGGCGCCATGGTGACTGGCGCCATCTTCCTGGTGACGGCTGTCACCAGCCCTCGGCTTCCTCCCGGGAAGTCCCTCCCGTCAACTCATTGAAATCACGGGCCGGTTTTGGCCACGCCGGTCGACCAGGGCTCGGCATGCCGGGTGCAGTAGGGCAGGGCATCGCTGTACTGCTCCCCCTTCGACGTACTCCTGAGGTTCCTCCCATGGCCCGTCGCATCGGTTCGTCCCTGTCCCGCTCCGCCACCCTCCCGACCTCCACGGCGTCCAAGCCCAAGCCGCCGGCGCGCGCGTCGACGCTCCCCGCCTCGACGACGGCCACGAAGCCCACGGCGACGACGGCCACCAAGCCCACGGTGACGACGACGGCCACGAAGCCCACGGCGACGACGCCCGCCGCGAACACGGCGACGCCGCCGAAGCACGCGGGGGCTCCCGAAGGACAGCCGTCCTACAGCCCGTGGTCGCTGAACTCAGGCACGGATGTGGCGGTGAGCGGCGGTGACAACAAGCTCACGGCGCCCGCGGCCGCGAAGCAGACGATGTTCATCGACAAGCCGGCCACGCCCTACCAGAAGGACACCTTCGGCGGTGGCCGGCTGAGCGGCAACATGGGGTCGATGCAGGCCTCCACCACCAGCCACAGCGGCGGTGGCGTGCACCACTACTCGGCCCAGGCCGAGGTCCAGGGGCCCAACGCCTCCTACGAGTGGCAGAAGTCGCACGCGGGCCGGATGGGCGTGTCGAGCGCGCAGGTCACCGGCGAGGCCAACACCTTCAAGGCGCAGGCCCAGGCCGGCGTGTCGGCCGACACGAACTCGCACGCCTACACCGCCGCGCTGACGGCCAAGGCGGAGACGGGCGTGGGCGTCACGGCGAGCGCGAACCACGACTTCAACCGGCACGTGGGCGGCTACGTGAAGGGTGAGGCGAAGGCCGGCGCCTCCGCCTACGCCGAGGGCGTGGCCACCTTGGACCCGAGGACGGCCACGGCGATGGTCTCCGGTCAGGTGGGCGCGGGCGCCACGGCGGGCGCGTACGCCACGGCGGGCGGGCACGTGGGCCGGGTGCACGGCTCGGTCACCGCGGGCGCGGTGGCGGGCGCGTCGGCCCAGGCGGGCGGGAAGTTCGGCCTGGAGAATGGCTTCCTCAAGCAGTCCGCGGACGTGAACACCGCCCTGGGCGTGGGCACCCACGTGAAGTCGGACGTGGCGGTCGACCTGCGTCACCACATCAAGCCGGGCATCGCCTCGGGCCTGCGCCCCGCCCTCGGCAGCGCGATGGGCGTGCCCGCGCCCGCGATCGCCATCGAGCCGGAGAAGTCGGGCATCGAGAAGCTCTTCGCCAAGGCCTTCGGCAGGGAGTGATGCGCGGGGCATACCCCCCGTCCGGGTGTTCCTCCCTGGCGTCGTCATGGGTCAGCTCGTAGGTTGCGCTCCCCTGGTACTTCGAGCGCTGCCCATCCCATGACGACGTCCATTCTTCGAACCCTCCTCCGCGGTGCATTCGTGCTCCAGGCGCTCTCCGCCTGTGCCACGGGCCCGCAGCGTCACGAGCAGCCGCCGCTTGCCGCCCCTGCCGTGGCGGAGCTGACCGAGGCCTTGAAGCCCTTTTCCTTCCTGATGGGGACCTGGGACGCGGAGGGCGGCGGTACGCCCGGTGCGTCCGCCGGAACCTTCACGTTCCAGCCGGATGTGCAGGGACATGTGCTGATCCGCCGGAACGAATCCGTCACGCCGGGCGGGCGGCACGAGGACCTGATGGTCCTCCATCCGGGAGCGCAGGGCGCGGTGCGTGCGAGCTACTTCGACAACGAAGGGCACGTCATCCAGTACGCAGCCCGTGCGGAAAGCTCCCCGGCGAGCGCTGAGTTCGTCACCGACGAGGCGTCTGGCGCGCCCCGGTTCCGCCTGTCGTATCTGCTGAACACAGACGGAACGCTCAACGTCAGGTTCGAGATCGCCCCTCCCGGCGGTGCCGGCTTCCGGACCTACCTCGAGGGTACCGCCCGGCGCAGATAGGCATTGGAAGTGTGTGCCGCACGGGCAGTCATGTCACGACGGGCTGGGGGCAGGGCACGGTCGTCAACGACGCGTGGACGCCCCCAGCGCCTGCTTCAGGTCCGGTCCAGCGACAGGGGGCTAGTTACAGGGCGCGCCGCAGGTGCCCGCCCCGCGGGCCTGACATGCCGCCGTGTTGATGCAGAACAAGCCATCACCCGTGCAGCACCCGAGCAAGCGCGAGGACTCGTCCGTGGTCTCGTCCGGAACCGCGCTGCTGGGCGCGGTCGAGACGAGCACGGCCTCATCGTTCGTCACGACCTCGCTCGGGGCGAGCTGAGAAGAGGAAACAGCCATTCCCACCACGAAGGCAAAACTCAGGGCAACTCCGGAGACAAGCGTCCGCGGCATCTGATGCTCCTTGGGTTGAGAGGCGTCTGGGATGGTACTCCCAGTGTGTCCCGCAATCCAAGACGCTCGGGTGCGCAACTGAAGTGGTCGGGTATGGATGTATTTTGATGGGTGGAACGAATGACACGCTGCAAGGTCAGGTCTTTCCGTAGCGGCGAAGGGCCTCGTCGAATTCAAGGCGCCGTGGGCCGCCGCCTGCGTGGAAGCCGTAGCCGCGAGCCCCCTGCCGTGGTACCCAGCCGGCAGCCACTTGACGCTCCGATGGCGGTCCGACGTTTCGTCGCGACCGTAGGGTGTCCTCGGGTGGCATTCGCCGGCTGGCGCCTCCCGGGTCATGACCCCGTTGTTTCTGGAGGCCCCATGTCCACGTCCGAACTGCCCGTCCTCGAGTTCATCCTCACGAACTACAAGAACTTCAACGCCCGCGCGACGCGCGACGCGCTCCTGTCCTACTGGGAGCATGTGTCGAGCGGCGGCCGGATGTTCTGGAGCGTCGCGGGCGCGATGTCGTCCGCGCAGCTCGGCATCACGCTCGCGCCTGCCATCCGCTCGGGCCTGATTCACGGCTTGTCGGTGACGGGCGCCAACCTGGAGGAGTCGCTCTTCCGGCTCGTCGCGCACACGGCGTACAAGGACTTCCCCGAGTACCGCTACTTCACCAAGCAGGACGACACGCGCATCCTCGAGCAGCGGATGCGCCGGGTCACCGACACGAGCATCCCCGAGGACGAGGCGTTCCGCGCGGTGGAGAAGATCGTCGTCCCCATGTGGAAGAACGCCTCCGCGAAGGGCGAGCGCCGCTTCTGGCACGAGTACTTCTACGAGCTCATCCAGGTCCTGGAGCCCTCGGCGTACGAGGGCGACCCGGAGGCCTGCTGGCTGATGGAGGCGGCGAAGCGCAAGCTGCCCATCGTCGTCCCGGGCTACGAGGACTCGACGTTCGGGAACATCTTCGCGTCCTACGTGAAGACGGGCGACTGCAACGCGAGCATCGCGAAGTCCGGCATCGAATACATGGCCGACTTCTACGACCGCTACGAGGAGCTGTCCGCGGGCAAGGGCGTGGGCTTCTTCCAGATTGGTGGCGGCATCGCCGGTGACTTCCCCATCTGCGTCGTGCCGTCGACGAAGTACGACATGCAGAAGCCCGTGAAGCCGTGGGCCTACTTCTGCCAGATCAGCGACTCGACGACGTCCTACGGCTCGTACTCGGGCGCGACGCCCAACGAGAAGATCACCTGGGACAAGCTGACGGAGACGACGCCGATGTTCGTCATCGAGTCGGACGCCACCATCGTCGTCCCGCTGATGCTCCGCGCGCTGCTGGAGTGCCAGGGCAAGCCGGAGGCGGCGAACGCGCTCATCTCCAAGCACCGGCGCTAGTCACGCGCGAACCGCGGCAGGGCCCGGAACGCGGCGGCGGATGTCGCCGTGGAGCGTTCGGGCCCTGCCCGGGTTTCGTCAGAGGCCTTGCTCAGAAGCGGACGAGGAAGGCGTCATTGCCGCCAGCGCTGGTGTTGCCGCCGAGGCTCCCTGCCGTCTGTCCGGCGACGTAGGCGTTACCGGAGGCGTCCACGGCCACTCCGCGGGCGATGTCCTGGCGCGAGGTGCCCAGGAGCCGGCTGCCCAGCTTCGTGCCGAGCGCGTCGTAGCGGGTGAGGAAGGCATCGGAGCCACCAGCGGACGCGATGCCATCGAGCCCGGAGGTGTAGCCGACGACCTGCACGACGTTGCCCGAGGTGACGGCGACGCCGAACGCGTAGTCGGGCTGCCCGCCTCCGAGCATGCGGCTCCAGTCGCGGTTGCCGGCGCTGTCGTAGCGGGCGAGCAGCACGTCGATGGTGCCGTTGTTGGTGTTGCCGTCCAGGCTGCCGAACGTCTCGCCAGCGATGTAGACGCCGCCGTCGGGGCCCACGGCGACGCTCTTGGCGTCATCCAGGTCGCCCGCGTCGATCTGCCGGACCCACTGCTGGACGCCCAGGATGTTGAGCTTGAGCAGGAAGATGTCGCTGTTCACCGCCGGAGTGGTGCCGTCGAGGCTGCCGTAGGTGTTCCCGACGATGTAGACCTCGTGCGTGGGCGTGACGGCGATGCCGCGCGCCATGTCGCTCGCGGAGCTGCCGTACTGCTGGAGCCAGTACGGGTTGCCCGCCGTGTCATAGAGCCCGGCGATGATGTCGTAGTGGTTGGGGTTGCCGCCGTTGGCGAAGCTCCCGCCGGTATAGCCGGTGAAGTAAAGGGTGTCGTCCGCGCCGACGGCGATGCCGGTGGCGAAGTCATCCATCTGCGTGCCGTTCTGGCGCAACCACAGGCGGTTGCCGGCGGCGTCGTACTTGGCGATGAAGACGTCGAAGCCGCCCGCATTGGTATAGAAGTCGAAGCCACCGTAGGTGGTGCCAGCGATGTACGCATTGCCGTCCGCGTCGGTGGCCACGGCGGTGGCGCGGTCCGCCCCGGGGGTGCCGAGCTGGCGGACCCACTGGAGGTTGCCGGCGGTGTCGTACCGGGCAATGAACGCATCCTGACCGCCGGCCTTCGGGTCGGCGCCGAGCTGGCTCGTCGTCTGACCCACCACGTAGACGCTCGCGCCCGACACGGCCACGGCGTTGGCCTGCTCATCCAGGTTGGCGCCGAGCTGGGCCACCCAGGAGGGGGACGGAACCTGGGCCGCGGCGACGGAGGGGATGCCCGCGGCGCCGACAACGCCCGCGAACCCGAACATGCTCAAGAGAAGGTGTTTCATCACGAACTCCATTTCTCAGTGGGGGGAACAGCACCGCGCATCATGGGGGGAGAAGTCTGACGTCACGGCACCCTTGCAAGACCACGAGAAACGGGCGCGCGGAAGATGGGTAGAGAAAGACACGCATGCGACCGTGTCTGACTTGAGCTGAAGGTGAGTCGTCGACGCGTCAGGTCATCTCGCGACGCTGACGTACCCAGGCCTCGAAGCTCATGGGCGAAAGCCCGTAGGAGCGCGCGATTTCGGGCCGAGCCAGCAGCGGGGCGACGTTCATGTACGTCATGCCTTGAGCCACGCCGGGATGCAGGCCAGCCGCGACGGCCTCTTCAATCGTGGAGGACCAGGCGACGTACTCCTTGCCGTCGACGCGTGAGAGGACCTCAGCGACTTGAGGAAGCGTGAGCACGTCACCCGCGAGCTCCAGCGTCACTCCATGGAACTTCGCGGGATCGTTGAACGCCGCCGCGGCCGCCTTGCCGATGTCCTCGGGCGCGATCAGCCCGATGGGTTTGTCGGCCCGAACCACCGTGAGCAGCCGGCGCCCGTCGACGAAGCCGGCGGGATCCAACATCGGGTGGTCCATGAAGGTGGCGGGCAGGATGACGGTCCAGTGCTTGAAGCCCGCGGTGCGGACGAGGTCGCACGTGGCCAGCTTGTTCTCCCAGTACTCCTCCTGGAATTTCCAGCGCCCCTCCGCCCAGCCCTCGACGTCGCGGTGGGCGCCGACGCCGGATGTCGCGGTGTGCACGAACGTCTCGACGCGCTCGGAGAGCGCGGCCTCGACGAGGTTCCTCCCTTGCTGACGCTCCTTGCTGAAGTCGATGCCGGTCGCGGAGACGATGGGGGACTGCATCGAGAAGACCGCCCGCGTCCCGGCGCAGGCGGCGCGCAACGACGCTGGATCGTCCAGGTCCCCGACGACCACCTCCGCGCCCGCCGCCGCGAGGGCCCTGGCGTTCGCCGCCTCCGGATTGCGCACCAGGACGCGCACCTTTGTGCGGCCCTCGGCCAGCAATGCCCGGGCGGTGGCGCCACCCTGGCGTCCTGTGGCGGCGGTGACGAGCACGGCTTCGCTGCGACTCATCGGCGGCTCCTTTACAAGTGGGGGACCCCACCGTTTATTGTCGTGGTTAAATACGGAGGGGGACCCCGTTTGTCAAAGAGAAGGGTCTCGTGAAGAGGAGTGCGCCGTGGAGCAGGTGAAGCGGTTGCGCGCGGATGGGCGACGCAACCGGGAGCGGATTGTCGAAGTCGCCGCGGAGCTGGTCGCCAGGGAGGGCGCGCAGGTGTCGCTCGAGGAGATCGCACGGCGGGCGGGGGTAGGTTCGGCGACCCTGCACCGGCACTTCCCGTCGCGGCAGGCGCTGCTGGAGGTGGTCTTCCGCGATGGCGTCGCGCAGCTCTGTGCGCGGGCCGCCGCGAAACCGGGCAAGGCGCCCGCCGCCGAGCTGGCGGACTGGCTGGAGGAGGTGACGGTCTACACCGCGACCCACCGCGGGCTCGCCGCCGCACTGCTGGCCGGCCCGGAGGGCCTTTCCGCCGAAGACATCTGCTGCACGGACATGCTGCTCAAGGTGCTGCAGGTTCTGGTGGAGCGGGCGTCATCCGTGGGGGCGCTTCACGCGGGCGCCACGCCGGAGGACCTGATGATGCTGGCGAACGCGATCGCCGTCGCGAACGAAAACGATCCGCTCACCGCGCGCCGGGTGCTGCGCCTTGCGCTCACCGGCATCCGGCGCTGAGGGCATCCCCAAGGCCGCTTTAGACCTTGCGTGATGAAGATGTTCTTCGGTCTTCCGCGATGGCGAGCGGGTCCGTTTCCGCCGCGAGGAGCATGGCTCCTCCGACGTCGAGGGAGAGCGCGTCCTGGGGGAGCAGGCGAACCCAGGCCCCCAGCGCGAAGCCCAGAAGGCGGCGCTGGAGGCCTTCGTGGGCCTGTCGTTCACGGCGCTCCAGAAGGCCGTGATGGAGCGCTTCGACTACGGACCGGATTGGGGGCAGGTCGCGGGCTCGAGGTAGAAGGCCTCCCACGCGCCCGTGTCGGCGGGATTGCAGATGCCTCCGTTGCCGCCATTGCCGCTCTGGATGGGAGCGCCGAGGGTGTTCTCCTTCCAGTTGCGCGCGGTGCCTGTCGTCGCTTCGAAGCCATAACGATTGCGGCCGCCGAAGACGCCACAAGCGTGGCGGGTGAACGACTCCGCCGTGCCGAGCGAGGCATTCACGGTGAGCTGATCCGCGACCACCGCCACGTACGCGCCGCTCGCTCCCTTGAGCTTGTATTTCGCGCCGCTGGTGACGAGCTCGAAGACCTCACCACCGGTCTGCGTCGTGCCGAGCGCGGCCACCTTGCCAGCGCCGTCGACGGTGAGCCACTGGTCGGAGCGCTCGCTCTGGATGCGGAAGCAGCCCGCGCTGCCGCTGGCCTCGGTATGGCAGGTCGCATCGCAGCCATCGCCCGGCTGGGTGTTGCCATCGTCGCATTGCTCGCCGCTCTCGACCGTGCCGTTGCCGCACACGGGGCCGGTGCTGCCGCCCGGGCAGGCCACCGGTTCGAGGTAGAAGGCCTCCCAGGCGCCGCCATCGGCCGGATTGCAGGCGCCACCATTGCCGCCGTCACCACTCTGGATGGGCTCGCCCGGCGCGGTCTCCTTCCAATGGGGCGCGCTCCCCACGGAGGCCCGGAAGCCGACGCGGGTGCGCCCGCCGTAGCCGCAGGCCAGCTGGGTGAATGACTCTCCGCTGGTGAAGTTGGCGCCCATCGTGAGCTGGTTCGCCACCACCGTCAGGAACGCGTCGCCCGAGCCCTTGAGCTTGTACTGGGTGCCGTTCGGCACGAGCTGGAAGACCTGCCCGCCAGCTTGAGTCGTGCTGCCGGCGATGACCTTGCCCGCGGTGTTGACGGTGAGCCACTTGTCGCTGCGCTCGCTTTGAATCTGATAGCAGCTCCCGCCCGAGGTCTCGACGAACAGGGCGGTGTAGGTGGCCGCGCTGCCAGGCGTGATGAAGGTGTGGGATTGCGCGCCGCCGTCCGACCACGACGAGAACGCCCAGAACTTGCCGTTCGCATACTGCGGCGACTCAGCGCCCACGGAGCGGACGACTCCGACCACGCCCGTCGTCTCGTGCGGCGCCGCGACCGGCCGCCCGTCCATCAGGACCTGCAGTCCGCTCGGCACGCTGGTCACCGTGAGCGGGACCGTGACGGGGTGGACGTCGCGATACGTCGTGTGGGTGAGGCCAATCGAGTCGCGCACCGTGAGCCGCAGGCGATACCAGACATTGGCCGAGCTCTCGCCGATGCTCGGGATGGGCCAGCTGCCGCTCGCGATGCCGGTGGCATCGGCCATGGCCGGGTGCGTGTGGGTGTCGTGATGGAAGGTGATGTTCCAGGTCATCGCGCTCGGAGGCAGCGCGCCATCCTCCAGGTCGCTGGCCGAGCCGGAGAACGTCAGGTTGGTGGAGGCGATGTAGGTCGCGCCCGTGGCCGGCGTCACGATCGTGGCCACCGGCGGCTTGTTGGACGTCACCGTCAGCACGGCCTCGGTGCTGGTGGTCGACCCAAGCCCGTTGGTCACGACCACGCGGAAGCGCGCGCCGCTGTCGGAGAGCTGCGCGGCGGTCAGCTCGTAGCCCGGCGAGGTCGCGCCCGCGATGTCCACGCCGTTGCGCTGCCACCGGTAGGTGAGAGGCGGCTCTCCGCTCGCCGACACCGTGAAGGCCGCCGGATAGCCGACCGATACCAACGTGCTCGCCGGTTGCTGCGCGATGCTCGGCGGCAGCGAGGCCGTGTAGGCGATGCGGCCCACCTGGCCCGCGCCACGCGACAGGTAGTAGAGCGCGCCATCGGGCCCGACATCGAGGTCCACGGGCCCCGCGGCGGCCGTCGCGAACAGCGAATGCGCACCGGTGTTCGGGTCGATGCGTGAGATCCAATTGTTGGTGTAGTCCGCGAAGAAGTACTGACCGACATAGGCGCTGGGAAAGGCCGTGACGGGCGGATTGTAGAATGCACCGCCCGCGATGCAGTTGCCGGCGGCCGTGCCAGAGCCATGCGGGTACGCGTAGAACGGCTGCGTGAGCTCCGGGCGGTTCGTGAAATAGCCTTCCGTCATCGGCCAGCCGTAGTTGGCACCGGCCTGGCCGCGGTTGATCTCCTCCCAGCCGCCTTCGCCCACGTCGTTGATGAACAGGATTCCCGTGCCGGGCTGAACGTCGAAGGTGAAGGGGTTGCGCAGCCCCATCGCCCAGGTCGCCTTGGCGAGCCCGGTGGCGGTCGCATAGAACGGATTGTCGGTGGGGATGCTGCCGTCCGGGTTGAAGCGCAGCAGCTTGCCGAGCGGCGTGTTCAGGCTCTGTGAATTGGAGGAGACCGCGTTCTCTCCGACCGAGACATAGAGCTTGCCGTCGAGTCCGAAGCGGACCGCGCCGCCGTTGTGGTTGGCGGCGTCGAGCGTCGGAAAGTCGGCGAGCACCAGCTCACTTCCGGGAACCACCACATTGCCATTGGCGGTGAAGCGGCTGACCCGGTTGTGGATGCTGCCGGCGACCGACGTGTAATAGACATACAGATAGTGGTTGCTGTCGAAGTTGGGATCGAACGCGACGCCCATCAGCCCGCGCTCGTTGTCGTTGTCCACGGCGAGCGTCATGAACGGAGTCGCCAGGAGCTGGCCGTTCACGACGACACGCAGGGCGCCATTCTTCTCCGAGATGAACAGGCGCCCGTCGGGCGCGAAGGTCATGGTGGTGGGGCCCTGGAGGCCACCGACGAAGACCGAGTCGGCGAAGTTGGCGTCTTGAACGACCGCGCCCGCTCGCGCGACCGCCAGCTCCGGGGGGGACTGCGTCGAGCAGCCCACGAGGAGGGAGAAGACCGCGCACACGACGAAGAGCGGTAGGGGAGACTCCGCTCGGACACTCGTTCCTGGCATCGCTGCTGCTCCTGGTCGAACGTGGGGGGGTATTCCCGCTTTTACACTGAAAGCCTGTTCGACTGGAGCCGATTCAGCCATTCGGCAATGGATTCCCCCGACCATCGTAATAAGTGCAGCGAATCTCGTGGCACGCCTCAGGGGGGAGGCTTACATGGACGGAATTTCTCGTTTCTCATCGGGTCTGAAGGGTGTCTGGACGTCTTCGGTCTCGGACACGGCCGCGCAGTCAGCGACGTCTCAGGACTCCACCGCTGAGCGCACGCTCCGAGAGCTGTTCTCCCTCAGCAGCTTCGAGCCGCGGTCCCGTCCCTCGACGGCCGCGCCCTTCAGGGCCCTGTCCCAGACCACGCCTCCTCCGGACGTGTCCAACCCGTCCGTCAGCGATTGGCAGGCCTGGTGCGAGCAGTTCAAAGGCAATGCCGAAGCCGAGCTCAACCGCAAGCGCGGCACCACCCTGCCGGACGTCGCGGCCGACCAGACCATGCATGGCTCCCGCTCGCCCATGTATGCCGCGGGCCGCTCCACCGTGCCCGGCAACGAGAACGTCCCCGCCTTCTTCCAGGACTTCCCCGCCACCGGCGAGCGGCAGATGCAGCTCTACACCTTCTGCCGCCCGCCTCCGGGACAGGCCCTGGACCCCACGGACCGCAACCAGTGGGTGTCCTTCGAGGTGCACGGCGACATCTGCAAGGCCTACTCGGACAACACCTTCACCCACGGCCGACAGGGCACCAACTCGCTCCTGGGTTACCCCAACTCCGGCCTCGAGGACGGCGTGAAGGCCCGGCCGCCCTTCCTCGATGACCCGATGGTGAAGGCGTTCCGTGACGCCCGGGTCGCCGCCGGCAAGCCCGACATGGTGCCCTTCCAGGAGTTCCAGAACGGCTACCTCGTCGACCTCGGAGGCAAGGTGCAGGCCTTCTCCAAGGATGGAAAGCCCCTGGGCACCGCGTGGCCCGGCGGGGACATGACCACGACGGCGACGCAGGGCCCAGGGGACGTCCAGAAGCCTACGGGCCCCTACGGCACCACGGGCCCGTTGATCGGGGACACCTCCTTCGGCAACGCGACAGTGCAGATGGGCACCTCCGCGAGCCACGGCGGCGCTGTCACCAGCCTCTTCTACGGCGGCACGGAGTACATCAACAACTACGACCATGGCCGGCAGATGCAGGTGGCCTTCTCCCTGGACGGCTACGGCGAAGCCCTGATGCCCACCGAGGCGGGGAGCAACCGGAACGGTACGAACCCCACGTCCACGACGCAGGTGGTGGGCTACGGCGCGCAGCCCGGCCGCATGACCAGCACCGTGCACCCCGCCTACTGGCTGGAGCCGGGAGAGGATGCAGGCAAGTACAACAGCGTTCCCAAAGCCATCAACACGACCCTGGTTTCCGAGGACACCATCACCAAGGACATCACCGTCGGCGTGGGCGGTCACGACAACGTCATCCAATACGACAGCCACATCCACCTCGCCGCCCCCCACGACACCATCTACGTCGAGGCTCCCACCACCTACGTCAACGGCGAGTTCGAGAAGCACTACCGCTTCGACCCGGCGACGGGTGAGTCGCGCTTGTACCCCCGGGTGCACTCGGAGAAACCGAGGCCCCCGGAGGAGGGCGGCTTCGTGGACGAGGCGGGCAACGTGCCGCTCATCGTCGCCACGGAGGGGGGCGAGCATGCCATGGCCATCTGGTCGCCGGACGAGAAGCGCTCAGACCTCCAGTACCGCCTGCACCAGTTCGACCTCAACGACCCCGAGCAGAACTGCTCCAAGCTCAGCGTCACCTTCGGCATGTCGGAGAACGTGCCCGCTGACATCAAGACGCAGAGCTACGTCATCGTCGGCACCCTGGAGGAGGTGAAGGCCCGGCTCGCGGAGCTGTACAATCAGAACCCCACCGGCGTGGAGCGCAGGTGGCCAGAGGACGTTCGCTGACGTCGTGAGGAGGTCGTCCATGCATCGCGGTTCCTGCTTGTGCGGCGCGGTCCGCTTCACCGTGGAGGGCGTGCTGCCCGCCCCGGACGCCTGCCACTGCGGCAAGTGTCGCAAGCACTCGGGCCACTACTTCGTCTCGACCGACGTGCCGCGCTCAGCCGTCACCATCGAGGGCGCGGACAAGGTCGGCTGGTTCCAGTCGTCCGAGAAGGCGCGTCGCGGGTTCTGCTCCGTCTGCGGCTCGTCGCTGTTCTGGGACCCGCTCCAACGCGATTGGATTGGAATCGCGATGGGTGCCTTCGACACGCCGACCCACACCCGCATCGCGGTCCACATCTACATGGCCGACAAGGGCGACTACTACGAGGTCGCGGATGGAGTGCGGCAGTTCGATACAATCCCTCCGAGGGCCTAGCGATTCGATGTGCTCGTGATGGCGGCCACCGCCGCGAGCGTCGTTTCAACGAGTTGGGAGGCCCGGGTCACTGCTCATGGCGGACCGCATTGGATTCGACGGGCAGAGAGCATCGACGGGTTGGAGGGTTTCGTGGACGAAGCACTCCAAGCTACGGAAGGGCACTGCCCAAACGAGCAATGGAGTGTCGCCGCGGAGTGGGCCGGCTTCAATCGAGGGCAGTTACGCCGACCCTAGATGTGTCGCCAAGGCGTGAGGTGTTGGACCTGCGTCACCCGGTGAAGACACCCCAGCAGATGTCGTTCCGCGCCCGCTGGTCCTCTTCATCGGGACGTCGTTCTCCGTTGGCGTGACGGACCGGGTGAGCAACATCGCGCTCCTGCGCGAGGCGGAGGTCTTGAGCATCGACCCCTCGGGCACCTCGCGGGTGCCCGGCATCGAAGTCATCCCGGAGCGCGCGGAGGAACTGCTCCCCCGGTGGATACAAGCCCTGACGGAATCACCGTGAGTGGAGCGCCACCGCGCTGTTGTGGTGGATGCAGGGAGCCGTGCGGCCGAAACGAGGGTCTGGACATCGCGCGTGCGCTCGCAGCGCTGTCCAAGGCTCCATTGCTTGTGCTCGCGACCGCGTTCAATGCAACGCGTTGAGCAGGGTCTGCACAGGCTTCAAAGGCGCTCGAGCGCACGCTGCGTCACCCGGTGGAGACGCAGCGGACCTTCTCATGCCATCCCCGTACGATCAGGAGGGCATAGGGCCAGCCCCGGCTCTTGGGATTGCCAGGGGTCTTCACCCGCCGGTAGGAGACGATCAGCTCCGGACCATTCTGCTCGGGCTCCTTTATCAAGTTGACGGAGTCGATGAGGAGGACGGTGCCATCTTCCTCGCTGGTGGGTGACACGCAGAGCACCCAGCTGGCGAACTTGAAGTTGTTCCGGGTCTGAGTGACATCACCGAGCAGCCGGAGGTAGGGACCGGCCAGTGCCCCTTCGGCTGGGAGCTCATCCCGGGCATAGGCACTGTCGGCGCTGATCTGTTCGAAGCCCTGTGCCCGGTAATCGGTTTTGAATCTGGCACGAATATCTGGCTCCGTTGCACTCGCGCTCGCTCCCAACAACAGACAGACAAGCCCCATCCCGCACTGCAATCGCGTCATGTGTGTCTCCCGGCTGAGAGGCGTAGCAACGTGTGTGCCACGAGTCGACACTCTCGGAGCCCGGCTGGGAGGCCATGGCGTGTGACACTTTGCCCCGGGACCACGCTTCTGGTGGGACGGAGTGTCCATGCCCGTGTGCCATCGAGACGGGGTATGCTGATTTCATGAAATACCTACAGCGTGCTCTGGCTGTGGCCGAGGAGCGGGGCTATTTCAACGCCCCCGAGTTGCTGCGGTTACAAGAAGAGGTGCCGGAATGGCTCCGCGCCTTGGCCCATGAAGACGGCCTGGCGAAGCTCGAAGCGCGGCTCGGACTTCCCGTGCCGGGTGCGCTTCGTGAGTATTACGCCTGTCCCCAGCTGGCGTGCTTCCTGGAAGCGAGCATGGATGGAGAGGTGTTCTTGAAGGACCCCTATGTTGCCGACGGGGAACCTCCACAGGTGGTGAATTGGTGGGGGCGTCCTCACCTGGCCATCGCATTCCATGGGCATAGCGGGATGATCTGCGCGGTCCGCCTGGGTGAGGAGGACCCCCTCGTATTCTGGGGCTTTGAAGATGAGCCCTACGAAGACAAGCGCGGGCCTCCGCTCTCTTTCTCGGAGTGGGTGTTCCGGCACGTCGACAATCACAAGGCCAGGCTGGACCCCTAGCAGCGATACTACGAAGCGCAGTTTCAGCCTGAGCCACGGGACCCTCGCAACCAAGGGATGGCCCGATGGATCCTCGGCATCCCTGGCCTGGGGGCGAGGCTGAAGCTGCGCTGATGGTAGCGCTGCCTCCTTGGGTCCGAGTCTGTCGTGTGCCTGAGCACCTGGTTCGCGGCGTTCGGACGGTTTTCGTACGCGCCGTAGCGGTGGTGACACGACCCGCTCTAAGAGTGATTCGGCTCATCGCTCCCAGTGGGCGGGGCCGGGCGTCCTCGCCCGCGCGCCTTGCCCAACGCCTTTTTCGCCAGCATCAGGCAGCCGATCCCCATGCCGGCCTGCACGAGGAGGGAGCCGCTGCCGCCGCCGAACACGAGCCGCTCGAGCACGCGCAGCGAAGCGAGGGTTCCCAGTGCTCCGAGCAGCGTGACCATCAGGTACCAAAAGAACGCCATCCACCCACGATAGTGCGACACATGAGGGCAGGGCCAGAAGGGGCGCTCGGCCGTCAACGGGGCGAGGTCGGTATGTCCACGCACGTCAATCGTTCCAGTGGGTGATGCGACGACTTGGACTGATGCTGGGACTCCTGGGGTGCGTAGGCTGCGCGACCGCCACGCGAGGTATCTTCACCCGGTACAACCCGGAGACGGGCAAGTACGAGGCGCCCACGCACGAGCTCGTCTATCAAGTGCCCATCGAGGACGCGATGATGACGGCCCGGTATGTCCTGGAGAAGAACCGCCATTCCGTGATGGAGAAGGAGGGGGGACTGGAGATGTTCACCTCCTTCATCCCGGACGTCATTCCCCCTGAGCGCTACTACATCCAGGGAGAGCGGCTTGGGCCCCGGCAGGCACTCGTTCGTGTCTTTCGCCTCAGGTACACACAGGAGGGGGTCTACGCTACGGAGGAACCCGGTAAGCCCAGCGCGCAGGTCCCCCAACTGGAGGCCTTCAGCAATGTTCCCGGGCTGGAGGGTTACCGGCCAGCGCATGGCTACCGCGACATGGCCATCGAGCAGAAGCTCCTGGAGCTGCTGGAGATGGCTCCCGCGCTGGAGCTGGTGGGCGGCAATCCCCCCGTTCCCCTGGACTCGGTGGTGATGGGGAGCCCGGGCGAGAAGGCTGTGACCCCGGCCACTTCCGCCGCTCCCGCGTGTGGTGTGCCCGTGGAGGACGCCTCGTCCCTGTTCTCCGCGGGAGGCGTCCTGCTCCTGGCGGACCCCCTGGGCACGCAGGAGGTGCCGTCCGCGGCGCTGCGGATGGTGTGCGAGGCCACGGCCCGGGAGCTGCCTGTGACGCTGGCGCTGTCCATTCCCGCCGCGGAGCAGCCGCTCCTCGAGCGCTACCTGTCCAGCGACGGTGATTCCGCGGCCGTTCAGCAGCTCCTTTCCGAGAGCGCTTTCTGGCGACGGGTCTACCAGGACGGACGCAGCAGCCGCGCCATGCTGTGGCTCGTCGAGCAGGCCCGCCGCTTGCGTGTCTCCGGGAAGGATGTCGCCGTGGTCGCCATCGACGCCGACAAGGCCCACGGCAATGAGCGCGAGGCGCAGATGGCCCAGCACCTGCTGAACGCCCTGTCGAAGCGCCCCCAGGCCTGGACGCTGGTGCTCACGGGCAGCGTCCACGCGCGCACCCAGGAGGTGAGCTGGGATGGCGACTTCAAGCCCATGGGCGCTCGCGTGGCCAATGCCCTGCCCTCGGTGCGTGTCCTGGACGTGGGCTTCCAGCGCGGCACCCAGTTCGCCTGCCGCTACAACGTCTGGATTGCGGGGGTGGAGTGCAACGTCTTCGGTATCAGCCCGGCGCTCGAGGCATGGCAGTCTTCCAAGCAGGCCGCGGGCCTGAAGCTCTTCACGTCCCAGCAGCCTGACGGATTCCACGGCCGGCTCTACCTGGGCTCGCTGACCGCGTCACCTCCCGCGCTCATGGCGCCGCGCGAGGTCAGCACCGTCAACCCCGCGCCCGCGAGTCCTCGATGAGACTTCCGGAACGGCTGATAGGCCTCAGCGCGGATGACCAGGGGGCGTTCGCGCGAAGGAACGCAGAGCAGGCTCCGCTCGAGGAACTCCTGGACGCGCTCGACCTCCAGCCGCTAGGCGAATGGGCGCTGCTCCACATCGTCCACGAGCTGGTCCAGCGCGGGATGGAGATACTCGCGCCGATAGAGGCGAGGCTGCTTGCTCGTCCGACACGCAAAGCGGCCTACGGGCTCTGCGAGGCGCTGATAGAGCTCTTCCAGGAAACGCCCGAGGCGCAGACCGAAATCATCCGCGTGCTCATCAGGGCAGGGGAGGAGGCCGTGCGGGCCGGGGCCAGTACGTCCGAGGCCACGACCTTGATCGTCCACCTCGCCGATTGTGCCCGGTTGACGGGGCGGGCACTCCCGGAAGCACGACCGCTGGGTGGACACCCAGCAGTGTCCAGACCACTCCCTCTCGATCACGTTCCGGGTGGTCACCTTTGAAGAGGAAGTGCTCACCCAGGTGGAGGAACAGGAGTGGAATGCCGTGCCACCCTCCGCACGACTGGAGCCGGAACGTGTCCGGCACTTCCTCGATGCGCTCGTCGAGGTGGTGAGCGAGGATTCGAGGCGGCTCGATTCTTTTTGGATTGCCGAGCAGGACTCCCTATGTCGTTCCGGTGCGAGGCAGCGTGAGAGCTTCGCGCGAATCCTGAGGGCACATGTGGCCCGCGACTTCGGTTCTGATGGAGGAGGCTGACGCGTGCACGAGTACGATTTGATCGCGGACTGGTATGCAGCCCACCGCGCAGGCCCCAGGGGCGTCCCGGAAGTGACGGCGCTCGCGGCCTCACTTCCAGCCGGTGCCTCGGTGCTGGACGCCGGCTGCGGCACGGGACTGCCGCTGACGCGGGTACTGCTGGAGCACGGCTGCCACGTGATGGGCGTGGACAGCTCCCGCGAGTTGCTGGCGCGATTTCAAGCGAACTTCCCCCACGTGCCGGTGAGGTGCGCGCCCATCCAGTCGTGTGAGCTTCAGGAGCGGGCGTTCGATGCCGCGCTCGCGTGGGGCGTCTTGTTCCACCTGCGCCACGAAGAGCAGGAACAGGCGATCGCCAATATCGCGAGGGCATTGAAACCTGGCGCCGCGTTCCTCTTCACCTCGGGCGACGCCCACGGCTCCATCGACGGCGCGCCGATGAATGGCGTGCCGTTCCGCTATCACTCGTACAGCGTCGACGGGTATCGCGACCTGCTGCGTGCGCACGGGCTCACGCTGGAAGCAACGCACACGGACCCAGGTGGGAACCTCTACTTCCTGTCGCGGAAGACGGGATAGGGCGGCTGAACGCCATCCGCGACACACCGGCCCAGGCGTTTGCATTGCACGTCCTGGTGGAGGAAGGCAGACAGCGCCCCGCACTTGTTGTCGGCGCTGCGACCTCCGGCGCGGCCCCGCTCATGCGTTAGCGGTCGCGCGCAGCGCCGCGAGGAATTGTTGCACGACCGGCGAGCCCGCTTGGCCGTCGTACACGAATTCGACGTCGAAGCGGCCGTCGAGCTCGTCAATCGCGACCAGCCGCACCGTGCGCGGGCACGTAGGTGAAGTGCTTTCCGGCACGAACGCGTAGCCCATTCCGGCTGCGACGAGCCCGATGAGCGTCGGGATGTCGCTGCCGACCTGCGCGATGCGAGGCGTGAAGCCGGCCCGCCGGCACTGCTCGATCAAGAACCGGTGATGCGCGGCGGACCGGAGCGGGTCGAACCAGACGAACGGCGCGCCTGCGAGTTCGGCGAGTTGACGGGGCGCGCGGAAGCGCTGGCCCGGCGTGGACAGCATCGCGAGCACGAACCGGTCGCGCAGCAGCCGCATGCCTGACAGATGCGGCGCCTCGTCCTGCCGCCACGCCATGATTCCGCCATCGAGCTCTCCGCGTGCGATCGCAGTCGCCTGCTCGGCCGACAGCATTGGCACGATAGACAGCATCACGTCCGGGCAGGCGTTCCGGAAGGCCTTGAGAACGTTCGACACCACAGGCAACGGGAAATAGTTCGGCAGCACGCCAAGACGCAGCTCGCCAGTTTGGCCGGCCGCGCTGCGGAGCGCGCGTTCGCGGCTGCCCTGCAGCTCGGCGAGCATGCGCGTGGCGTCCTGCAGGAAGCTCGCGCCGGCCGCGGTGAGCGCGATGCCGGTCGAGCGGCGGATCAACAGCGGGGTGCCGATCGCTTCCTCAAGCTCGCGGATCTGCCGGGAAAGCGCGGGTTGTACAATCCCGATTGCGCGGGCGCCGGCCATCATGCTGCCGGCCTCGGCGACCGCCACGAAGTAGCGTAGATGGCGCAATTCGACCTGTCGCATGCAGTGCCTGTCCGTTCCGTCGATATACCTGGAAGGCATAGCATACTGCCTTGAATGGTATTGGGAGGTATGTGTGGCCCGGTTTAGGTTGGCCGGCGTCATGACGACCGTCCGCGCGTCGCGGACGTTTGCCGCACTTCTTCACATGCCACTCCATATCCAGACTCCCTACCTCCGTTCGCAAGCCGCGTCCCGCCGGCTCGGCAAGGACGTCCTTCTCAAGATCGAGGCGATGCAGCCGTCCGGCTCGTTCAAGCTGCGCGGCGTCGGTGCGGTATGCGACGCGCGGCGCGCGGCAGGCGCCCGTCGTTTCGTGTCCTCTTCGGGCGGCAACGCGGGCATTGCGGTCGCCTATTCTGGTCGCGAACTCGGCGTGCCCGTGCTCGTCGTTGTTCCGGAGAGCACCTCCGCGCGCGCACGCGACCTGATCCGTCTCGAAGGCGCGGAGTTGATCGTCCACGGAGCGTCTTGGGCGGAGGCGAACACGTTCGCGCAATCCGTGATCGGCCCGCACGACGCGTTCGTGCATCCGTTCGACGATCCAGTGCTGTGGCAGGGCCATTCAACGATGATCGACGAGATGGCGGCAGCCGGACCGAAACCGGACGCAGTCGTGCTGGCGGTTGGCGGCGGCGGGTTGCTGTGCGGTGTGCTCGAAGGGCTGGTGCGCAACGGTTGGTGCGATGTGCCGGTCGTCGCGGCCGAGACCCAAGGCGCGGACTGCTATGCGCGTTCGGTTGCCCAGGGGCGGCCCGTCGAATTGTCAGAGATTACGAGCATCGCCACGTCGCTCGGCGCGAAGCGGCCTTGCGACGCGGCGGTTGAGTGGTCGACGCGCCACGCGGTCGATAGCATCGTTGTGTCGGATGCGGCAGCAGTGGCGGCCTCACTGCGGTTTCTCGACGAACACCGGATCCTGGTGGAGCCCGCGTGCGGGGCCGCTCTGGCCGCGCTCGACGCGGCGTCGCCGACGCTTGCCGCCGCGTCACGCATCGCGGTGATCGTCTGCGGTGGCGTCACGGCTACGGTTGATCATCTGCGGGCATTGAGCAGCCGGGAGCGATGACGCAGAAAGCAGCGTTATTTCCAGGGGTTGAGGCAGGTTCGCCTCGATGGTGGAAACCTCTTCGGGGATGTCACATCCCGCGGACGACCGGTGTCTTCAGGCCGACGGCACCCGATGCCGACACCCGGAGAAGACATGACCTGGACCAGGATTCCCCCGAAGGAGCTCACCGGACTCTACGGCGCCATGGTGAAGATGTTCGCCGGCAGGATGTTCGGCCGGGTCCCCAAGTCGCTTGGCGTGATGTGGCACCACCTGCCGGTGCTCAAGGCCAGCATGGGCTTCGGGCAGAAGCTCCAGAAGTGGGACCAGTGCGACGAGAGCCTGAAGTCGTACGCGCACATGGCGGTGGCTTCGCTGGTGGGCTGCTCGTTCTGTCTGGACTTCAACTATTTCATGGCCCACAACCATGGGTTGGATGTGGCCAAGGCGCGGGAGATCCCGCGGTGGCGGGAGTCGGACGTGTTCACCTCCCTGGAGCGGGAGGTGCTGGAGTATGCCGAGGCGGTGAGCCAGACGCCCCCCACGGTGACCGACGAGAGGGTCGCGAGCCTGAGGGCGCAGATGGGGGACGCGGCGCTCATCGAGCTCACCACGGTGATCGGGTTCGCCAACCTGACGACCCGCTCCAACACCGCCCTGGGCATCGAGTCGGAGGGCTTCGCCGCTTCGTGTGGGTTGAAGCCGATGGCCCAGCCGAGCGCAAGGCTGGGGGAGGCGTCCGCGTCATGACGGCCCCGCCCGATGCGGCCCGCGCTCCGCCAGGCTCGGAGGACCTCTTCGTCACCCAGCGCAGCCTGCTCTTCACGATCGCGTACGAGATGCTCGGCTCCGCGGCCGACGCCGAGGACGTCGTGCAGGAGACCTGGCTGCGGTGGGCGGACATCGGTGATGCAGGGCGGGCGGAGGTGCGTGACCCGCGCAGCTACCTGGTCCGGATCGTCACCCGTCAGGCGCTCAACAGGCTGCGCACGCTCACCCGTCGCAAGGAGGAGTACGTCGGTGAATGGCTGCCCGAGCCGCTGCTCACCAGCCCCGACGTCGCCGAGGACCTCGCGCTCGCGGAGAGTGTCTCGATCGCGATGCTCACCGTGCTGGAGACCCTCACTCCGGCCGAGCGGGTGGTGTTCGTGCTCCGGGAGGTCTTCGACATGCCGTACGACGAGATCGCTCCGGCGCTCGACAAGACGCCCGCCGCCGTCCGGCAGATCGCCCACCGGGCGCGGGAGCACGTGGCCGCGCGTCGGCCCCGGATGCAGGTCGGCCGGGCGGAGCAAGAGGCGGTCCTGGAGCGGTTCCTGTCCGCGGTCAACTCCGGCGATTTGAAATGCCTGCTCGACGTGCTCGCCCCCGACGTGGTGCTGGTCGCCGACGGCGGCGGCGTGGTGTCGGCGGTCCGGCGCCCGATTGTCGGCGGCGATCGCGTGGCCGGGCTCCTGTCCCGCTTCCCCACGCTCGCCCCTGGCGCTCGGATCTCGACCGCATGGTTCAACGGAGCGCCCTCGCTCCGGGTCGACATCGCTGGCAACCTCGACACAGCCATCAGCGTCGTCGTCGAGAGCGGCCGGATCACCCGGATCTATGCCATGCGCAACCCGCACAAGATGGGCCGGCTCGGAGAGCACGTGACGCTGAGCCGGTAGCGGGCATGGCTCGGCGGCCCTACTCCTCGGGACGAGGACTAACTTGCATGCGTTGCTTTCTCGAAGCGGCGATCCGGCACCAGCCACATCAGCGCGGCCAGCACATAGATCGCCTCGGAAAAATACCCGTTGAAAAAGGCGCTGACGATGCCGACCAGGTAGAAGAGCGGTGAAATCCTGCCCTTGAGATCGCGCCCGACCGCCAGCGCCAGTGTCGACTTTGGGCCTTGCATCGCCACCAGGCGGCTTTGCAACAGCGTCCAGGCGAAGGCGCACATCAGGAGCACGAAGCCGTAGAGCGCCAGCGGCACGGACGAGAAATGGTTTTCGCCCATCCAGCCGGTGGCAAAGGGGATCAGCGACAGCCAGAACAACAAGTGCAGGTTCGCCCACAGCACGCCGCCGGTGACATGGTTGATGGTGTGCAGGAGATGGTGGTGGTTGTTCCAGTAGATGCCAATGTAGACGAAGCTGAGCACATAGCTGAGGAAGATGGGGATCAGTGGCCGCAGGTCGGCCAGCTCGCTGCCGTGCGGTACCTTGAGCTCCAGCACCATGATGGTGATGATGATGGCGATGACGCCGTCGCTGAACGCTTCCAGCCGGTGCTTGTCCATGCTTCCCCCCATGCTCGCTTCGAGCCCGCTGGCCCAGGATAGGCGGAATGGGGGCTTGCTCGCATGCCGGCGAGGTCAGGTCCGCTCGGCAAGACTGTTCAAGGTCTCCATGTCCTCTGCGCTCAGGGTGAGCGAGGCACTGGCGAGGTTCTCCCGGAGGTGTGTGATTGAGGACGTGCCCGGGATGAGCAGCACGTTGGGGGACCGGTGCAGGAGCCAGGCCAGCGCAACCTGCATCGGTGTCGCGCCCAGCCGCGCGGCCACGGCGTTCAGCGTGCTGGACTGCAGCGGCGTGAACCCGCCCAGCGGGTAGAACGGCACGTAGGCCGTACCGCTGGCGGCGAGCTGGTCGATCAGGGCGTCGTCACTCCGGTGCGTCAGGTTGTAGTGGTTCTGTACGCAGACGATCTCGGCGATCTTGCGACCCTCGGCGACCTGCGTCGGCGTGACGTTGCTCAAGCCGATGTGGCGGATGAGGCCGCGCTGCTGAAGCTCCGCGAGCGCGGTGAGCGGCGCCTCGATGGAGCCTTCCACCGGGCCCGCGGCGCTGAACATCGCCCGGAAGTTCACGACATCGAGCACCTCGAGCCCGAGATTGCGCAGGTTGTCGTGGACCGAGCGCTCGAGGTCCGCGGGGGAGAACGCAGGCTCCCACGAACCGTTGGGACCGCGCACCGCGCCGACCTTCGTGGCGATCAGCAGACCGTCGCGATACGGGTGCAACGCCTCTCGGATGAGCTGATTGGTCACGTGGGGGCCGTAGATGTCACTGGTGTCCAGATGGTCGACTCCCTGGGCGATGGCCTCTCGCAGCACCGCGACCGCCGCCTTGCGGTCCCTGGGCGGGCCGAAGACGCCGGGGCCGGCGAGCTGCATTGCGCCGTAACCCACGCGGCGAACGGTGTGTGTGCCGATGCGATAGCTGCCTGAGATGGGACGGTGGGTCACGGTGAGAGTCCTGGGTTGAGCGAGGTTGCCCACCTCATCTACGAAAGGAATCACTGCGCGACTACCGGTGGCAATCCGCACAGGTCGTGCGAAAATCCGCACACCGATGGATGACCTCTCTGATCTCACGGCGTTCCTGACGGTCGCCCGCGAGGGCGGGTTCCGCAGCGCTGCTCGCGTGTCGGGCACGAGCGCCTCCCGTTTGGGGGACGCGATCCGCCGCCTCGAAGCCCGTCTGGGTGTTCGCTTGCTCCACCGGAACACGCGCAGCGTGACGCCGACGGACGCGGGGGCGCGCTTGCTCGAACGGCTCGCACCGGCGCTGGGTGAAGTGCGGTCGGCCCTGGACGTGGTGAATACCTTCCGTGACCGACCCGCGGGGCGCTTGAGGCTCAATGTGCCGATCGCCGCCGCGCGCCTCATCCTCCCTCGCATCGTGCAGCCGTTCCTCGCGAAGTACCCCGACATCTCCCTGGAGGTGACCGCTGAAGAGCGTCTCATCGACGTGGTCGCGGAAGGCTATGACGCCGGAATCCGTTACGAGGAGCGCCTCGAGCAGGACATGGTAGTGGTGCCCATCGGGCCGCGCACGCAGCGCTACGCGGTGGCCGCATCGCCCGCATACCTCGATCGCCGGGGCCGGCCGAAGCATCCTCGCGAGCTGCTCGAACACGACTGCTTGCGCGGGCGCTTGCTGAGCGGACCGGTGCCTGCGTGGGAGTTTGAACGTCGTGGAGAGACGATCCATGTCGAAACCAAAGGACCGCTGCTCTTCAGCCTCAACACGAGCACCGACCTCGCCGTGGAGTCCGCGGTCGCGGGCGGTGGAATCGTCTATCTCTTGGAGGATTGGCTGCGCCCCTACCTCGACCGGGGAGAACTGGAGCCCGTGCTCGAACGGTGGTGGCCGAGCTTCTCGGGGCCCTTCCTCTACTACTCGGGTCGGAAGCACCTGCCGGTGCCGCTCCGCGCGTTCATCGACTTCATCAAGTCGACGCCGTGGAGCTGACATTCTCGGCACATCCTCCAGCCCGAGAGCTCCTGGAGGTGAATATCGCCGACGTGGCCGGTGATGTCGCGGCCATGCGGCGCCACCACGCCAAGGCTCAGCAGTCCAGCACCGACACGCGCTGATGGCACGTCAGCGCTTACCGCCCTGTGCCTTCCCACTCCGAACCACGAGTCTCCATGATGGCAAGCAAGGCCTGCTGGATCCTCTTCTCCGCCCTCTGTCTAGCCGTGGGCCTCTATCCCGGAAGCTACTTCCTCGCGGACTCGAACTTCGGGCTCCGTGCCTTGAAGAGCAGCGAGCTCCTGACCGACCCCGTCTGGAACGCGGCCTTCTACACGCACATCGCCCTGGGAGGACTCGCGCTGGCCGTCGGCTGGACCCAGTTCGTCGCGAGACTGCGACTCCATCGCCCAGGTGCACACCGGCTCCTCGGAAAGCTCTACGTCGGGGCGGTCCTGCTGAGCGGACTTGCGGGCGTCTACGTCGGCTTCTTCGCCACGGGTGGGGTCATCGCCGCGTCGGGCTTCGTCAGCCTGGGCATCGTCTGGCTCTACACCACGGCTTCCGCCTATCGGCTCATCAAGAGCCGGCGACTCGAAGAGCACCGGCTCATGATGACCTACAGCTATGCCACCTGCTTCGCGGCAGTCACGCTGAGACTCTGGATGCCTGTCCTGACCTACGCTCTGGGGGACTTCATCCCGGCCTACAGAATCGTCGCCTGGCTCTGCTGGCTCCCCAACCTCGGCGTGGCATACCTCTTCTTGCGCAGACAGCCCCAGACGAGCTCATGACGCAGCGACCGGGTTTGGGGTAGGCACAGTCTGAACGAGGACAGACCATGGAAATCCGAGCCCTCTCCGCACCCGCCTGGTCGGCGTTCAAAGCCTGGCTGCTCAAGTTACACGGCGTTCCCATCTCCCACCTCCGGCTCCTGACCGGCGGCTGTCCGGCGGAGGAGCTGCCCGCGCTCGCGAAGGAACTCAAGCGCGTGCGGGCCGACTTCAAGAAGCGCCCCAACGAGGTCTCGGCCCCCGCGGACGAGCGCCTCCGGGGGGACTACGCGGCGCTCGGTGTGCCCTGGTCCGCGTGGAGCGAGGTGGCGAGCGAGGTCCAGCGGGACCTGAAGCGCAAACGGTACGCGCGCTGGACGGGGGCGGATGCGCTCGAGTTCCCCGAGGGGCCTTCCGCCGAGGACCTGGTGACTGTCTTGTTGTTCGGAGGCGTGGAGCAGGCACGAGCCCATCTGCTGCGCCGCGCGTCGCTCGCCGCGGGCTCGCTCGAAGCGCTGTGGTGCCGCTGGCTCGCGGGTGAGCCGCTCGAACCCGAGACGCTGCGCTCGTTCGTGGGGGCCCCGGAGCAGCTCGCGGAGCCGCTCTACACTCCAGGCATCGTGGAGGTGCTGCCGCTGTTCTTCGTCGAGCCCGACCCTGCGCGCGCCGAGCGGGCGCTGGAGGTCGCCTCGGCCCAGATGAGCGCGTCCCAGTCGCAACCGTTGATGGGCTTCCTGCGCTCGCTGCTCGGCCTGTGGCGGCAGGACGCCTCGGTGGAGGAGGTGAGGGCGCGCTTCGATGCGTATGTCGCGACCGTCTCGCCCTCCGAGGTCGCCCATCTGAGCGCACCCGCCTATCTGTATGGCCGATACATCGAGGCACTCCCCCCGCACGCGCTGCTGGAGCGGGTGGGCTCGCGTCTCGAGCGCATCGCCGTGCCTGCCCGGGTTGCCGATGTCCCGCCCGTCATGGAGGCCCTCGCCGCGCTCGAGGAGTTGACGGCCATGGGCCTGGGCCTCCGCGTGGAGCAGCGGCCCGGGGATGTTCTCCTCTCTGCACAGGAGCCGGAGACTGGGGGAGGGGACGAGTTCCTGTAGCGCTGCCGTCTGCGTTACGTCGCACGCGGCGGGCCGAACCATCGGGTCAGGGCCTCATGCAGACCCTGGTCCGAGCCTTCCCCGACCCACGCGACGTGTCCGTCCGGGCGAATCAGCACCGCGATGGGCGCCGTGACCGCGCCGAGCACGGGGAGCTCCCACGCTCCCGTGTAGCGAGCAGCGACCCTCCGGACGCGGTCCTCCCAGGGCATGACGTCGAGAGTGCCGGGCTCGCCCAGGTCGAGCAGCACGGGCCGCGCGGCGTGCAACAGGTGGAACACGCGCCGGGGGCCGTCGGCGGTGACCAGGTCGAGGTCCGGCATGCGGCGCCCGAGCAGCGGGTGTCCGGTTCCCAGGTCGTAGTGGACGTCCAGCCCCGACATCATCGCCGCGTACTGCTTGCGTGGCCCGTCCATCCGCAGCAACTCCGTCAGCGTCTCGCGCACGGCGTCCATCCGCGCGTCACCGCGGCTCAGCGCGGTCTGCGCCATCGTCTTCCGCAGCGCACGGGCCGCGACGGGGTGCCGCTCGGCCTGGTACGTGTCGAGCAGGTTCTCCGGCGAGACGCCGCGCACGACCTGGGCCAGCTTCCACCCCAGGTTCACGGCATCCTGCACGCCGAGGTTGAGCCCCTGTCCACCCATGGGTGAGTGCACGTGGGCCGCGTCTCCGGCCAGGAGCACCCGCCCGTCCCGGTAGGACGCCGCCTGCCGCGTCATGTCGGTGAATCGTGAGAGGGACGTGGCGCTGGAGAGGCCGTAGTCCGTCCCGTAGAGCGCGACGAGTCCCTCGCGCAGAGCATCAAGGGTCGGCGCGTCCCCGGTGCTGACCTGCTCCTCTCTCAGCACGAGGCCCACGCGTCCGTCCTCCAGCTTGCCCATGGCGTAGGTGCCCTTCTCGTCCCGGCGGATGCCGAACTCCGGCGCTCCGGTCATCTCGACCTCGGCGATGAGGTAGCTGATGGACGCGTCCCACCCCGGGAACCCGATGCCTGCCGCCTTGCGGACGAGGCTGCGACCCCCGTCGCACCCGACGAGGTACTTCGCCCGCAACGCACGACCGTCGGACAGCGCGACGCCGACGCCGGTGTCGTCCTGCGCGAAGCCCGTCACCTCGCACCCACGGTAGATGGGCACCGCCAGCTCGCCCACCCACTCCGCCAGGATGCGCTCGAAGCGCTCCTGCAAGAGCGCGAGCCCATGGTTGTGACGCGTCGGGAAGTCGCTGAGGTCCAGAGGCGCCTGCCCGAACGCGACGTTCTGGACCGCTTGCCCTTGCGAGGTGAAGCGCTCGACGATCCCGCGTTGGTCGAGCACCTCCAGACTGCGCGCGTGCAGGCCGCGCGAGCGCGAGCCGGCGACCTCCTGACTGGCGCGCCGTTCGACGATGGCCACGTCCACCTGCGCCAACGCCAGCTCCGCCGCCAGCATCAGCCCGGTCGGGCCCCCTCCCGCAATCACCACTGCGTGCTGCGTCACCCTGTCCGCGTGCATTTCCCGGCCTCCCGCTCCTGGATCGAAACGGGTGATGGTGGAGCACGACCGGGGGGCTTGCGGCAACACCCGGGGTCTGGCATTTGCTGGCTGTGGAAAGAGCGAAGAGGGCTGCCGAGGCGAAATCGAGCCCGTGATCGAGTCAGGGTGGCCGTGTCTTGCTTTCAACCCGTCCCAGCGGGGTTGGGCTTGCCATCAACTCTTCGCACGCCACCGACGAGCCATGTCCGTGCGCGAAAACAAGGTTGCACCGAATCCACATCCCGGCGCTTCATGTCGACCGCACCCGTGTCGGGCTCCCCACGAGGAAAGTTCATGTCATCTCTGTCTTCACGATGGGCCGCCGCATTGCGCGCCGGATTGGTGGTTGGACTGGCCGCCAGCACCCTCGGCGCATGTCGCGGCGACGACCCGCCCACCAACCCGACGCCCAGCAACCCGCCAGTAGCCCGCAGCGTCACCCTCGAGACGGTGGAAGACACGCCCCTCAAGGTGGACCTGCCGGCCAGCGGCAACGGGGCACTCACCTTCACCCTCGTCGATGCACCGGACCACGGCACGGTGAGTGAGATCAGCGCCAATGGCTCCATCACCTACACCCCCAGCGCCGACTACAATGGCGAAGATGCGCTCGTCTTTCGCGCCACCAATAGCCAGGGCCAGAGCGCCCAGGGCACGGTGACCCTGACCATCACCCCGGTGAATGACGCGCCCACGCTCTCCACGGTGGCCGCCCAGACCCTCGCCGAGGACAGCTCGACCGGTGACCTGGCCTTCACCCTGGACGACGTGGAAACCCTCGCCGACGGCCTTACGGTCACCGCGACGTCCTCCAATACCAACCTGGTGCCCAACACCCCCGCGAACCTCATCTTCGGAGGCTCCAGCACCGGCCGCACCCTCAAGGTGGTTCCCGCCCCCAACGCCAGCGGCTCCACCACCATCACCCTCTCGGTGAGCGATGGCTCCGCCACCACCTCCACCACCTTCACGGTCGACGTCACCGCGGTGAACGACGTTCCCACCCTTTCCCCAGTGGCTGACCAGCGCATCCCTGCTGGCAGCGCGACCGGAGACCTGGCCTTCACCGTGGGCGACGTGGAGACCGCCGCCGACGGCCTCACGGTCATCGCCACGTCCTCCAATCCCGACCTGGTGCCCAACGCCCCCGTGAACCTCGTCTTCGGAGGCTCCGGCGCCAGCCGCACCCTCAATGTGGTTCCCGTCGCCAACGCCAGCGGCTCCACCACCATCACCCTCTCGGTGGGTGACGGCTCCGACACCACCTCCACCACCTTCACGGTCGACGTCACCCGTCCTGCGAGCCTCTACTGGATGACCGCCGCCGGCTCGCTGTGGCGGGTCGACGTGAACAGCGCGAATGCCATTGAACTCAAGACCGGCATCAGCGGGGCGTCTTCTGTCGCAACCGACCCGGTCACCCGTTCCGTCTTCTACACGCGCGACAGCGCAATCGTTCGAGTGGACGGTGATGGGGCGAACGCAGTCGATGTCGTGGCGAACGGAGGTTATCCCAGCGGGCTGGCGGTCGATTCGACGAACCGCAAGCTGTACTGGTCCGACTTCAACGGCAAGCGGGTCATGCGCGCCGAACTGGACGGCAGCAATCCCACGCAGATCGCCGGCGGAATCGATAGTCCGTCCGCCATCGCGTTCGATGCCCCGAACGGCAAGGCGTATGTCATTACCTACAACAACACCCGGATCGTGCGGTTCAATCTGGATGGCACCAACGTGGAGACCGTCGCTTCAAGCCTGGGCGGACAGGGCGTGGGCCTGGCGATCGATTCGAGCAGCGGGAAGGTGTACTACTCGTCCCGCGGCGACAGCCTCTATGTCACCAACCTGGACGGCGCCAGCCCCACCGCCCTGGTGACCCACCCGGGGGGCACGGTGCATGGGATTGCCATCGATGTCACGGCTGGGCGGCTGTATTGGGCGGATTGGCTGGGGACCGTGGTCCGGAGCGCCAATCTGGCGGACGGCGGAGATATCCAGACCGTGAACTCGGGCAGCGCCAGGAACCTGGGTCTGGCCTGGATGCCTGCGGAGTAGCCACCGCGCCCCCGCGCTCCCCGAGGTTTGATTCTCTCGGGGAGTGGGGAGCGCGCCGTGGCCTACGGATGCTTCACTTCGGCGTGACCTTGAGCACCTTGCCGTTGGTGGCGTCGGTGAGCAGGTAGAGGGCGCCGTCGGGGCCCTGCACCACCTCGCGGATGCGCGAGTCCAGGTCCTTGAGGAGGTGCTCCTCGCCCACCACGCGGTCGTTGCGCACCATGAGCCGCACCAGCGCCTTGGCGGCCAGGCCGCCGATGAACATGTCGTTCTTCCACTCGGGGAACAGGGTCCCGGAGTAGATGGTCATCCCCGAGGGGGCAATCACCGGGTCCCAGTAGTACACGGGCTGCTCCATGCCCGGAGCCTGGGTGCTCTGGTGGATGGGCGCGCCGGAGTACTCCTCGCCATACCCGATGGTGGGCCAGCCGTAGTCCTTGCCTGCCTCGGGGCGGTTCACTTCATCACCTCCCTGCGGTCCCATCTCCACCGTCCACAGCCGGTTCTGGCTGTCGAGCGCCGCGGACAGGACGTTGCGGTGACCCACCGACCAGATCTCCGGCTTCGCCTCCGGGTTGTTCAGGTACGGGTTGTCCTGGGGCACGGAGCCGTCGGGGTTGATGCGGACCACCTTGCCGAAGTGGCTCTTCACGTCCTGGGCCTGGACACGGCCCGCGAGGATGGAGCGCTCCCCGAGCGTGACGAACAGCTTGCCGTCCGGGGTGAACACCATCCGGCCCCCGGAGTGCAGCGTCGACTCGAGCGTGGGCATCATGCGGAAGATGACCTGGACGTTCTCCACGCGAGGCTTCGCTCCGTCCACGAGCCGCGCGCGCGCCACCGCCAGCCCGTTGCCGCCCTGACGGGGCTCGGAATAGGTCCAGTAGATGAGCTGGCTCTGGGCGTAGTCCGGGCCCACCTCCACGTCGAGCAGGCCGCCCTGACCGCGTGCGTCCACGGCGGGCAGGCCGCTGACGGCGGGGGACTTCGCGCCCTGCTGCGTGACGATGTAGAGCGAGCCGGTGGCCTTCTCCGTCACCAGCATGCGCTGGTCAGGCAGGAAGGCGATGGCCCAGGGGTTCCTGAAGCCCGAGGCAATCTCCGTGGTCTGGAGGGGCGTCTTCGTCTGGATGGCGGGGACGCGCGTCTGCCCGGGGAAGGCCGGATTGAACTCGGGCACGTTGGGCGGGCCCTGCGGAACCGGGGGACCGCTGGGGAGCGGATCTTCCGGAACGCCCGCGTCGTCTTCAGGGACGCCTGCGTCATTCTCCGGGACACCCGAATCATTCTCAGGGATGCCCGAGTCCTGCAGCTGGGTGCCTGAGTCCGGTGACGTGGGTTCTGGATCCTCCTGGCAGCCGACCAGGAGGGTGGCGACGATGAGGGACGTTGTCAGGATGCGCATGCGACTCACTCCAGAGGGGGAAAAGGAGGAAGAACAGAACATCGCGTTCTTTGGGTCGACTGGGAAGGGCGCGTTACGGCGGGTGGCGGTGGTGGACATCGGACTGCGCGTCTCTACACTCCGCGGGCTCTGCGACCCTTCTCGGGTCGGAAAGGACGAAGTGAAGACCATGAGGAACCCGCTCTTCGGCTGTATGGCCTCCGCGCTCATGACCCTGGCGGCGACGCCCGCGCTGGCCCAGCTCCAACTGCCGGCCCCCAGCCCCGCGGCGAAGGTGTCGCAGGCGGTCGGTGTCTCCGAAATCTCCGTCGAATATTCCAGCCCTGGCGTGAAGGGCCGGAAGGTCTGGGGAGAGCTGGTCCCCAATGACAAGGCATGGCGCAGCGGCGCCAACGCGGCGACGAAGATTACCTTCAGCCACCCGGTCACCTTCGGCGACAAGGCCGTCCCGGCCGGTTCCTACACCATCGTCAGCCTGCCCTCGCAGAAGGGCTGGAAGGTGATGCTGAATACGGACCTGGGCCTGTGGCGGGGCGGCGCGCCCTATGACGCCTCCAAGGACGTGGCTTCGGTGAGCGCCACCACCACGGAGATTCCGGCGCGCGAGCGCCTGACGTACCTCTTCACCGACACCACGGACACCGGCACGCGGCTGGACCTGGAGTGGGAGAAGCTGCGCGTCTCCGTGCCCATCACGGTGGACACCGCCGCCTTCGCGAAGGCCAACATCGAGCAGGCGGAGAAGGACGCGGCCAGCATGCACACGAGCGCGGCCAACTACCTGGCGGGCACCGCGAAGGACCCTGCCGCCGCGCTGAAGCACGCCGACGCGGCCGTGGCCGCCAACCCCACGTGGTACGCCCATTGGACTCGCGCGAGCGTCCTGTCGCAGATGGGCCGGTACGCCGAGGCCCGCAAGGCCGCGCAGACCGCGTGGGACCTGGGGCAGAAGGACAAGAACTTCTTCTCCCGGGACCAGGTCTCCAAGGCCCTGGCGGAGTGGAAGAACAAGAAGTAGCCCGCTTTCGCTCCCGGGGCTCCTCAGCGACGGAGGGGCCCCGTCAGGAGCCGGCGGTAGAGCGCCTCGTAGCGGTCGATGGCGGGTTCCATCTGGAAGTGCTCCAGGACCCGCGCCCGCGCGCGGCGTGAGAAGCCCTGCCAGCGCTTCGTGTCCTCGACCAGCGTGAGCACGTGCCGGACCATGGCGGGGACATCCCCCAGCGGCGCCAGGAGGCCCGTCTCTCCGTGCGTGACGAGCTCTGGGATTCCACCCAGGTCACTGGCCACCACGGGAATGCCGCAGCTCAGCGCCTCCAGCGCGGCCAGCCCGAAGCTCTCCTGCTCGCTGGGGAGCAGGAAGACGTCGGAGGCGGCGACCAGCTCCTCGAAGCGGTCCTGCTTGCCGAGGAACGCGACGCGGCCCTCCAGGCCCATCTCCCGCAGCATCCGCTCCGCGGGCGAGCGCTCCGGACCGTCTCCCACCATCACCAACCGGCAGGGACGGCGGCGGTGGACCTCCGTGAAGATGGCGACCACGTCGGCGATGCGCTTCACCGGCCGGAAGTTGGAGACGTGGATGAGCACCGGCTCGTGGTCCTGCAGGTCCGGGAAGAGCGCGCGCAGGCAGGCGCGGTCTCGCACCGGGGCGTAGCGCGCGGTGTCCGCGAAGTTGGCGATGACGTCGATGGGGACACTCTCGGGGATGTCGAAGCCCTGCCACGTCGCGCGGCGCAGGTAGGCCGACGGCACCGTCACCGCGTCGCTGCGCATGATGGAGAAGCGCGTAATCGGCAGGTAGCTGGGGTCGATTCCCACCAGCGTGGTGTCCGTCCCGTGCAGCGTGGTGACGACGCGCGGCGCCCTGGGGCCCAGCACCTCGCGCGCCATCCACGCGGCGGTGGCGTGCGGCACCGCGTAGTGGACGTGCAGGATGTCCAGGCGCTCGTAGCTGGCGACTTCAATCATCTTGGAGGCCAGCGCGATGGGATAGGTGCTGGACTGCTGGAGCGCCGGGTAGTCGCTCTCCGTCACCTCGTGGAAGACGACCTTCCGGTTCGTGCCATGGAGCCGGACCGGCAGGTCCCGGGCGATGAAGTGGACGCGGTGGCCCCGGTCCGCCATCGCGAGGCCAATCTCCGTGGCGACCATGCCGCTGCCACCGAAGGTCGGAAAGCAGGTGATGGCCACGTTGAGCGGGGCGTTCATGTGCGCGCAGGGAAGAACAGGGGCCGGGCGAAGCTATTCCTGCGGAAGTGGTCGAGCGGGTCGGCCAGTCCCAGCGCCTCGCGGAGGATGTAGGGCTCGCCGTGGGTGACACCAATCTGCGCGCCATGGAAGCGGTCCCGGGCTTCCAGCGAGGACAGCGACAGCGGTGAGCCCACCAGCGTGGGCGGGGCGTCCGGGCGGGGCATCACCTGGCTGGCGTAGCAGTGCACCGCCGCCAGCTTTCGCTCGTAGACGGCGGACACGTCGATGATGACGCCAGGCTCGGCCAGGTGCCGCAGCGGGTAGTAGAGGACCTGCCGAGGCGTGAAGGGCTCCGCGGCGGGTTGCGCGTCGAACTTGCGCACGCCCGCGAAGAAGAGGGCGCGCGTCACCAGCGCGCTGGCCGCCTCGTGGTCCGGGTGTCGCTCCTGCTCCCAGGGCACGACGACCAGCTCCGGACGCAGGCGGCGCAGCGCCTCCACCACGCGGGCCACGGCGGCGGTGCGGGCGCGCTCGGGCTCGGGCGTGTCGAAGCCCGCCCACGGATTGAGCCAGCCGTCGGGCAGCTCCAGGTTCTCCCGGTGGGCCAGCCCCAGCGCGCGGGTGGCGGCTTCTGTCTCCTCCGCGCGGGACTGCGGCGTGCCGCGCGAGCTCTTCTCGCCGCGCGTCAGGTCGACGATGCCGGTGCGGTAGCCGCGGGCGGCCATGCTCGCCATCAGCCCGCCGCAGAACAGCTCCACGTCATCCGGGTGGGGGCCAAAGGCGAGGACGTCGATGTTGTAGGCGGTGCCGGTCGCGCTCATGGCGTCAGGTCCTTTGAGTCACCGGAGAAGGGGACACACGCGTCCAGCACCTGCTTCGTGAAGGCACGCATCCCGATGCGGCAGGCGAAGTAGGGCAGCCCCAGGACACGCTCCTGGGGCGCGTCCTCCGGGAAGAGGAGCGTGCGCAGGCGGTCCACCTGTTCGGCCGCCGTGGCATCGCGCCGGGCGAGCGCGCGGCGGTAGCGGCCCGTCAGGCGGGACACCGCGACCCGCACCGTGCCCTGGGTGCGGCGCAGCGCGTCCTGGAGGCTCGCGTCCACCGCCGACACCTGTCCGGCGACGCGCTCCAGCTCGGAGGAGAATGCGCCGAAGAGGCGGGCCTCCAGGGACTCGGGCGTCTCCAGCGACTCCGGGGCATTGCGCGTGGCCAGCCGCGTGAGCAGCGTGTCGCGCGGCGCGTTCACCTCATCCGGCTGGAGCCCCACCTTGCCCAGCCACCGGCGCGCGCGGTCATCGAGCACGCGGAAGCGGGCCCGGGGAATGGCGAGCGGCATCGGCTGGCCCGCGTGGGCGTAGAGCGGCGCCAGCTGCGCGAAGTAGGCCAGCTCGCCCGGGCCGCCGACATACGCCGCCGTGGGGAGCCAGGTGTCCTGGAGGAGGGGGCGCAGCAGCGCGGATGTGGTGAAGCGCAGCGGTTCACGCTCCAGGGCGGCGTGCAGCGCGTCCTGGGGGATGGCGCTGCCTTCCGGGTGGCCCACCAGACTCCAGGCGCCTGCTTCCGCCGGGTCCAGCCGGTAGCGCGGGCCATCGAGCGCATCCGGTGAGAAGAAGCTGAGCGGCGAGCCGGGGCGGACATGGACCTGCACCGCGTAGCCCGCGCGGGTGAGCGCCTCCGCACGGGCCGCGAGCGCCGCGGAGAGTGTCCCCGCTTCCTGGAGGGCGAAGCGATGCACGGGCGCGGCCAGGGGCGCCAGCCGTGCGTCTCTCGGGTCGAGGAAGACCAGGCCCTCGTCGGCGAAGAGGGACGACAGCACGTCGGTGAAGGCTTGCGCGAGCGTGGCCTCGGGACGGTAGGCCTGCTCCAGCAGGGAGAGGAACTCCGCCGCGTGGGGTTCTGCTCCCAGCTCGGCGCGGAGGGTGGCCAGGGCGGGGATGACGCTCGGGCCCAGGTGTCGGTGGGCAATGGGCGCTCGAGACGTTGCCGCATCCGGAAGCTCGAGCGCCAGGCGACAGGGCCCTCCGCCCGGACGTGGGATGACACAGTGGTCAATCTCCGGAAGGTCGTGGTCCTCCGTCTGGAGCCAGAAGATGGGAACACAGGGCCGGCCGGTTTCTTCCCGGAGCGCGCGCGCCGTGACGATGGCGGACGCGGCTTTGTAGAGCGTGTACAGCGGGCCCAGGAAGAGGCCCATCTGCTGGCCCGTCACCACCACCACGGTGCCGGGCCGCGCGAGCTGCGCGAGGTTTTGCTCCCGAGCGGGACTCGGCGCGAGGCGCGCGTTCTGCGCGGCGAGGACGTCCAGCAGCGCGGGCGACACCGTGCGCGACGCGGCGGCGGCCACGGCCCGGGCGCGCGCTTCACGGTGCCGATAGTCATCCGAAAGGAAGGAGAGCGCGGACGCATCTCCGCGAAGCCACGCGGTCGAGAACGAGGACGTCACGGCTTGCGGTGATAACAGGTCGTGGCGGGCCCGCCACCGGAAGTGCGTGCTCGCACGTCGCGTCCGGACGTGACGGCGGGCGTCATCCCGGAATGAATGCGGACCGCGCGGGTTGGTATAGGGTCCGTCCGGATGCGGAACCTGCTCCTCGGAATGATGCTGGCCATGAGCCTTGGATTCGGGTCGACGGCGGTGGCGCGGCCTGCTCGGCAGCTCCACGCGGGTGAAATCGCGGCGGGCCTGAAGCGGCTCGGAGTGACGGGCAGTGTGCTCTATGTCGCGGCCCACCCGGACGACGAGAACACGCGCCTGCTCGCGTGGCTGGTGGGAGAACGCGGCCTGCGCACGGGTTACCTGTCCGTGACGCGCGGGGATGGTGGGCAGAACCTCATCGGCACGGAGCAGGGCGCCCTGCTCGGACTCATCCGCACGCACGAGCTGCTCGCCGCGCGGAGCGTGGATGGCGCGGAGCAGTTGTTCACGCGGGCGCGGGACTTCGGTTATTCGAAGAGCGCGGAAGAGGCGCTGCGCATCTGGGGACATGAAGCGGTGCTGGCGGATGTGGTGCTCGCCATCCGGCGCTTCCAGCCGGACGTCATCATCACCCGCTTCACCACGGAGCCGCCGAACCACGGCCACCACACGGCCTCCGCGCTGCTGGCGGCGGAGGCCTTCATCGCCGCCGCCGACCCGAAGCGCTTTCCCGAGCAGTTGTCCGAGGTGAAGCCGTGGAAGGCGGACCGCCTGCTGCAGAACGCCTCCTCGTGGTCGTTCAAGCCCGGTGAGGACCTGTCCCGCTACGTGAAGCTGGAGGTGGGCGGCTACGACGCGTTGCTCGGGCGTTCGTGGGGCGAGGTGGCCGCGGAGAGCCGCAGCCAGCACAAGAGCCAGGGCTTCGGCCAGGCCGCGGACCGGGGTCCCAGCGCCGAGTACTTCACGCCGCTGGCGGGGACGCTTCCGAAGCGCGACGTGTTCGAGGGGCTCGACTTCTCCTGGAAGCGTTGGACGGGCTCGGAGGCCGTGTCCCGCGCGGTGGCCGCCGCGACGAAGTCTTTCGATGCGCGTGCCCCCCACCGCTCCCTGCCCGCGCTCGTCCGCGTCCACGAGGCGCTGACCGCGCTGCCGGACACCCACCCCTGGAAGGCGCCCAAGCTGCGTGAGGTGGAGGCGCTCATCGCCAACTGCGCGGGGCTGTTCCTGGAGGTGCGTGCCGCCGCGCCCACCGGCATCCCGGGGCTGCCCGTGGCGCTGGACGTGGTGGCGCTGAACCGCTCGCCCGCCGCCGTCGAGTGGGTGGGGCTGACGCTGCCCGGCGAGAAACCCGAGGCCGTGGGGAAGGCGCTGGGCGCGAACGTGCCCCTGAAGCTGTCGCGCACGGTGACGCTGCCGGCGACGGCGCCCATCTCCACGCCCTACTGGCTCCGGGAGCCTGTCACCGGAGGGCTCTACACGCTCAAGGGCGAGGACCGCGCGCTCACCGGCCAGCCGGAGGGCGTTCCCGCGCTGTCGGTGGCGTTCGAGTACCAGGTCGCGGGCCGGCGCTTCCGCGCGGTGCGCCCGGTGGTCCACGCCTGGACGGATCCGGTGCGCGGCGAGCTCTACCGTGACTTCGAGGTCGTCCCGCCCGTCACCGCCACGCTGGCGCAGGACGTACTCATGTTCCCCAATGGCGAGTCCCGTGCCGTGCCGGTGGTGCTGGCCGCGGGGATGGACCCGGTGCCGGGCACGGTGCGGATGGTGGCGCCGCCCGGCTGGCGTGTGGAGCCCGCGTCGATCGAGTTCAAGCTCGCGGCACACGGAGACGAGCGCACCGTCACCTTCCAGGTGACGCCGCCCCCGGGCTCGACGCAGGAGGGAGTCCTCTCCGTGGAGGTCGACGTGGGGGACCGCGCCTGGTCGTGGAGTGCCCTCTCCGTGTCCCATCCCCACATCCCGCCGTTGACGGTGCGCCAGCCCTCCACGGCCAAGGTGGTGCCGTTCTCCCTGGCCATGAAGGGCAAGCGCATTGGCTACATCCCCGGCCCGGGCGACCGCGTCGCGGAGAGCCTGAGCGCGGTGGGCTACGAGGTGACGCTGCTTCCCGAGGAGCGGCTGGACCGGGAGAAGCTGGAGCGCTTCGACGCCATCCTCGTGGGCGTGCGCGCCTTCAACGCCAACACGCACCTGGCCGTCCACCGGGAGCGGCTGCTCCAGTACGTGGAAGGCGGCGGGCGGCTGGTGGTGCAGTACAACACCAACAGCCGCGTGGGGCCGCTCACGTCCTTCGTCGGGCCCTATCCGCTGGAGATTGGCCGCGACCGGGTGACGGATGAGACGGCGGTGATGACGCCGCTGCGCGCCAATGAACCGCTGCTGCGCGCGCCCAATGCGCTGACGGCCGCGGACTTCGAGGGCTGGGTGCAGGAGCGTGGCCTCTACTTCGCGTCGTCGTGGGACGCTCGCTATCAGCCCGTGTTCGCCATGAACGACGCTGGCGAGGCGCCACTCCAGGGCGCGCTGCTGGTCGCTCGTCATGGCAAGGGCACCTTCATCTACACGGGCCTCGCCTTCTTCCGTCAGCTCCCCGCCGGGGTTCCCGGCGCCTACCGCCTGTTGGCCAACATCCTTTCTCAATGAACACCGCTCCCCAACTGACCCCTCGTGAGCCCGCCGAAGCCGCCCCCGCGCGCCGGCCGGAGCTCGATGACGCGCCGCCGCTGCTGGGCTCCTGGCGCAACATCTACATCCTGGTGCTGGGCGCCTTCGTGCTGTTCGTCGCCGTGTTCTGGGGGCTCACCGAGGCGTACGCGTGACGGGGCTCGACTGGCTGGTTTTGGGCGGGACGATTGCGTTCATCGTGGTGTGGGGCCTCTGGAAGTCCCGAGGGATGGCCACCAGCGACGAGTACATGCGTGGAGGCCGTGAGCTGCGGTGGCCCACCATTGGCCTGGCCGTCATGGCCACGCAGGCAAGCGCCGTCACCTTCCTCTCCGTCCCCGGGCAGGCCTACGAGGACGGGATGCGCTTCGTGCAGTTCTACTTCGGCCTGCCGATCGCGATGGTCATCATCAGCGCTGTCTTCGTGCCCATCTACTACCGGCTGAACGTCATCACCGCGTACGAGTACCTGGAGTCACGATTCGACCTGAAGACGCGGCTCTTGGGCGCCTTCCTCTTCCTCATCCAGCGCGGGCTGGCCGCGGGCATCACCATCTACGCGCCGGCCATCATCCTCTCCACCATCCTCGGTTGGCCGCTGGAGCCCACGGTCATCGTCATGGGCGCGCTCGTCATCCTCTACACGGTGACGGGAGGCTCCAGGGCGGTGAGCCAGACGCAGAAGCAGCAGATGGTGGTGATGATGGGCGGCATGGTGGTGGCCGCCGCGGTCATCCTCTGGCGCCTGCCGGAGCACGTGTCGTTCGGCAAGGCGGTGGACGTCGCCGGCGCGTTCGGCCGGATGAACGTGGTGAGCTTCGACTTCGACATGCAGGACCGCTACAACTTCTGGTCCGGCATCACGGGAGGTCTGTTCCTGTCACTGTCGTACTTCGGCACGGACCAGTCCCAGGTGGGCCGCTACCTGACGGGCCGCTCCATCTCCGAGAGCCGGCTGGGGCTGCTCTTCAACGGCGTGCTGAAGATCCCGATGCAGTTCTTCATCCTCTTCGTCGGGATTCTCGTCTTCGTCTTCTACCAGTTCAGCACGCCGCCGCTGCTCTTCAACGACGCGCTGCGCACCCGCGTGCAGGGCACGGCGCAGGCGGCCGAATACGCCGAGCTTGAAGCGAAGTGGGAGCAGGTCCAGTCCGGCAAGCGCGCGGAGGTGGAGCGCTACCTGTCGGCCGTCGAGTCGGGCGACGTGGCGGCCGGCGAGGCGTCACGGGCGCTGCTCCAGGGCGCGCAGCAGCAGGCGAGCGAGGTCCGCAAGGAGGCCAAGGCCATGGTGGCGCGCGCGCTTCCGGGCGCGGAGACGAAGGACTCGGACTACATCTTCATCGCCTTCGTGAAGCGCTGGTTGCCCAGCGGGCTGTTCGGGTTGCTTATCGCCGTCATCCTGTCCGCGGCCATGAGCTCCATCTCCAGCGAGCTGGCGGCGTTGGGGACCACCACGACGGTGGACTTCTACCGGCGGGTGTTCCGGCCCGGCGCCTCGGACCGGCATGTCCTGGTGGCGTCCAAGCTGTTCACCGTGTTCTGGGGGCTGGTCGCGGTGGCCTTCGCGACCTTCGCTTCGCTGCTGGACAACCTCATCCAGGCCATCAACATCCTGGGCTCCATCTTCTACGGCACGGTGCTGGGCCTCTTCCTGGTGGCCTTCTTCGTGAAACGCGTGCGCGGCCATGCCGTGTTCGCGGCGGCCGTCATTTCCCAGGCGACGGTGATTGTCCTCTTCTTCCTCTCCGACGTGGGCTACCTCTGGTTCAACGTCATCGGCTGTGCGCTGGTGGTGGTGCTGAGCCTGGTGATGCAGGGCGTCCTGCCGCGCGGCGAGACGCCGGCCCCGGTGACGGGGGCCTGAGGCCGCAGGGGGCTGGGCGCATGAATCGGATGAGGGTGTTGGCGATGGGAGTTGCTGTCCTCCTTGCCGGAGCGGCAGTGGCCGTGGGGGTGCTTCGAGGCCGCTCAGTGGAAGAGCAATCCATCGACGCAGAGCCAGACGAGGACGACTTTGCCTCCGACCTGGAGGAGCGCCCGAAGTGCTGGGTGAAGGTGAAGTCCTCGGAGCCGGGAAAGTGCCCTGGCGGCGTGGGGCAAGTCCACAAGGGGGCAGTGCTACCTGCCCAACTGGGCTGAGTGCGCGAAGTACCTCTGAAGGGCTGGCCCATACGCGTGGGGGGCAGGGCCCGGAGCACGGAGCCAAGGTGATAGAGTTACGAGAGGTCTTCGGGCTCCACCTCAATACGCGCCGGTAGGGACCGGTTGGCGCTGGCGCATGACGCGGTGAAGGACGTGCCATGTCTTTGAATGCCTACGAGCTATCTGCTGGTCTGTTTGTCCGCGGGCTGACCAACTTGAAAACGCAGTTGACGAAGGCCGAAGCCCATGCCGCTGCCAGTGGCATCGGTGAAGCGGCGTTGCTGGATGCGCAACTCGCTGCGGAAGGGCGCACGCGCGGCGTTGCGAGTGACGTGCCAGCGGACCTGCACATGTACACGCTTGCCGCTCAAGTCCACTGGGCCGCGGAGGGAGCCAGGTTGGCGATCGCGCAGTTGCTGGGTGCGCCACGGGTGCCGGCCGCGAACGATGCAAAGAGCTTCGCGGATCTACACCAGCGGCTCGATGCGACGATCGCGTATCTCCGAGAGATCGCGCCAGGCGACCTCGAAGCCGGCCTCGAACGAGAGATCGTGATCGAGCACCGCCGTGGCTCGATGCGCTCCAGTGGCCACCAGTTTCTGATCGCATTCGCGATCCCCCACTTCTTCTATCACGTGACCACTGCCTACGGCATCTTGCGCAACCAGGGCGTGCGACTCACCATGGGCGACTTTCTGGGCAACTGGGGGCAGTGACCCGTCAGCGGGTTCGAGCAGTGACGCCTATGTCTTCGAGGGATCCTCTTCACGTTCCGGCATGGGCCGTCGCTCTGCCCAGGCCAGCAACTCGTCAAGGGCCGGGCACAGGGACTGGCCCCAGTCGGTCAGGTGGTACTCGACCTTCGGTGGGACCTGGGCGTGCACGGTGCGCGCGACGATGCCGTCCTGCTCCAGCTGCCGGAGCTGCTGGCTGAGCATCTTCTGCGAGACGGCGGGAATGGCGCGCTCGAGGTCAGAGAAACGCAGCGTATTCCCGCCGAAGAGATGGAAGAGGATGACCAGCTTCCAGCGGCCTTCGAGCATCTGGATGGCGCCCTCGATGCCGCTGGCCGCAGTCATGGGCGTGTGATGGTCATGCTTACCCAAAAGTATGTACCCCACTTTTTCGTGCGTTCTTGTGGAAGAGATACCGCGCCATTACTGAGATGGCCATGACAACGAACCACGCTGCTTCCTTGAAACTGCCCGCGCCCATCGCGAGCTTCTTCACGCGCCTGGAGATCGGCTCATGAGCTTCGATCTCGAATTGAAGGGCCGACGGGCGCTCGTCACGGGCGGGACCAAAGGCGTCGGGGCGGCTGTCGTCGCGGCGCTGGTCGAGGCTGGCGTACGCGTCGTCGCCACGGCGCGCACGGTGCCGAGCGACACGAAGGACGTCCACTATGTCGCGGCCGACGTGACGACGGCGGAGGGCAGCGCGGAGGTCGCCCGGCAGGCCATGGCGCACCTGGGTGGCATCGACATCCTCGTGAATGTGCTGGGAGGCTCCACCGCTCCGGGCGGCGGCTTCGCGGCACTCACGGATGACGAATGGCAGAAAGAGCTGAACCTGAACCTCATGCCTGCCGTGCGGCTCGACCGCGCGCTGTTGCCGGCGATGCTCGCGCAGGGCTCCGGCGTCATCGTCCACGTCACCTCGATTCAGCATGAGCTGCCTTTGCCCGAATCCACGACGGCGTACGCGGCGGCGAAGGCGGCGCTCTCCACGTACAGCAAGGCGCTGTCGAAAGAGGTGACTCCCAAAGGCGTGCGCGTGGTGCGCGTCTCGCCAGGGTGGGTCGAGACAGAGGCCGCCGTGCACCTCGCCGAGCGCCTGGCGAAGCAGACGGGCACCGACTACGAGGGCGGCAAGCAGATCATCATGCAGTCGCTGGGTGGCATTCCCATCGGGCGTCCGGTGAAACCTCGCGAGGTGGCCGACCTCATCGCGTTTGTCGCTTCTCCGCGCGCGGGCTCGGTGACGGGGACGGAGTTCGTCGTCGATGGCGGGACGGTCCCCACGGCCTGAAGGAGGGGGGCTGCCATCCACTCCGTGTCAGTCCGGTCTTCTGCTATGAAGCACGCGCGGTCGATAGGAGGGGGTGGTCTCTTGAGACGGGTTGCGAGCTTTGCGTGGGTGTTTCTCGTTGCAGCTGGGTGCATGCATACGCCTCAGGGGTACCAGGCGAACGGGGTGACCCTGACAACGAGGGAAGAGGCCGCGGCCTCCGGCTTCAAGCCGTGGAAGCTATCGGTTGCCTTCGGTGCCAGGCAGGATGGTACCCAGTTGCTGCTCGACTTCATGAAACGCGCGGAAGCCGCAGGGGGGCGCTACGTCAGCGACGTGCACATCGTGCTGGCGAGTGACCAGGATGGGGAGCCGGTGGAGTGCCGGACGGAGATCGTGCCGGAGTCTTCAGTTGAGACTGGCCGGATGCTTCAAAGTACGCCGGGGCGTACCGAGATGCGGCATCACATGGTTCCTGTCACAAAGACTGTTTTTGAAAGCCAGTTCCAATGTCAGTCCGTCACGGAGCCACGCACCGTCTCGGAGACCTACTACGAAAGTCACTATGACCCGTCCTCGAAGACGACCCGCTCCGTGCCGCGCACGCGAATGGTGACGCGCTTCGAGCACCGTCAGAAATGCGGTCACGTGCCCATGATGCGTACCGTGACGCGCTTTGAGTATCAGTTCCGCAGCGAGTACATCCCGCCTCGCTTGGAATTGGTGTCACGGCAGTACACCCGGTGGAGCCTGAAGGAGACGCTGCCGACGTGCGCGCCACATTCGCCGCGGACGGGGGACTCGCCCTCCATGCCCCACCGGGTCGAAGGTGAGGTGTACGGTTGCTCGCTCGATCAGGCGCTTGATGAGCCCAATCACGAGGGTGGGGGGTCGGAAAGTCGAAGCTTGAAGCTGCGCAGACAGTATCGCCAGAGTGCCATGGCGAAGGGCCTGATGCCCGCGAGCTGCCAGGAGTTGGCGCTCCAGGTGCCGCCGGACAGCGAAGCGCCCTGAGTCCAGGTTTCGCAGGTTCCGCGGTGGGACCCGTCAGCTCCCGGACGCGGCGCGGGTCGCGTCCCGGGGCGCCATCCTCGGCAGGGAGTCCCACCACCGCTTGAGGTTCTTCTGGAGCGCGGACCGGGTGCCTTCGGAGACCAGGGCCTGGACCTCAAAGAGGATCTCGTAGGCATCCAGGTGCTGGTACGCGACCTGGGCGAAGAACTGCTCTTCGGTCGTGATGGGCATGGGGCCATGGAGGGTGCCCTGCGCCTGGATGTTGGGGAGCTGCGTGTAGGGGCCGGGCAGGGCGCCGCCAAGGTTCGAGGCCAGGACCGCGCCGTTGACCGCCTTCGTGATGTCCGAGGGCACCTGGTCACCTTCCCACTTCGCGGGATAGAGGGTGGGAATCCGCTTGAGCATGTCGACGACCCATGCGTGTGGCACGGCGTCGAGTCTGTTCCAGATGTTCTGGTTCCAGGCGTTGGGGGGCTGGAACGCGTCCGTGCCGACCGGCGGGAACACCTTCTGGAAGAACTCGGAGAGGCCCTTGTTGCCAGGCGTGGGGCCGGCCACGGGGAGCACGTGGACATGGTTCCAGTCCCTGGTGTGGAGGGGCCCACCCGAGGGATTGAACAGGGCCAGGGCGAGCGTCGGCGCCAGCGCGCCGCCCAGGCTGTGGCCACCGAAGATGAGCGTCTGGGTCTTGGTCCCGCTGAGCGAGCGCAGGAAGTCCAGCAGGCTCTTCTGGGTCGTCAGCGTGTCGGTCATGCCCAGCAGGTTGTTGACCCCCAACGCGGTCCCCGTCGAGACAACGGGCCAGGGGTTGATGCCCAGGGGCACGCCGTAGGACGGCAGGCCTGGGAACGCATCCGTCCAGAGCTTCGTGGTGTTGACGCCGTTGTCCTCCTGGTCCTTGTCATAGTCGGAATGCATGTTGGTCCCCGCGATGGCGACGACATAGGAGGACTGGTCAGGGCTCGCCGCGACGTACATCACATTGTCCGCGTAGCTCGTCGCGCTCTCCTGGGTCTCGAAGACCGCCGGCCCCCACACCAGCGACCATCGTCCCCCCATGGCCTTCTGGACGTCCGGCAGGGCCAGGAAGGAGCTCAACTGGGTTTGCAGGGCCTTGGCCAGTGTCCGGGTATCGCCTTGCATGTCACCCACCCGGTTGGATTCCCGGGTGAGGAGAAAGGCTTTCTGACAGAGATTGAGGACAGGGGTGAGGGTGGACATGGGGTTCCTCCGGTTCGGCGTGGAAACGACTCGGTGGGAAATGCAGGGGATGTGCCAGCACTTCAAATGGCGGGAATGACTCCCAGTGCCTTCGACAGGAGGCGGCTTTGCCCGGGGAATGACGTGTCAGCCATCCGCTTTGACGTGTCGGTTCCTTCCGGGATGTCCCATTCGCCCTGGCCGAGAGCGCCTCGGCTAGTATCCAAGGCCTTCATGGCAATCGACTTCATGAGCATGCCCATCAGTTGCTACATCGTCGGCGATTTCATCACGCCGGCGATGCGCTCCGCGTGGGAGAGCGGTGTCCCGTACTCCATCATCGGACCGGAAGGTGCCAGGCATCTCCCTGAAGGTCAGCCATTCGGCGGCCCGGCGGCGCCTGCTCGCCGCGCCAGCGTCATCTCCATGTTGGTGGTCGTTCCTCGGGATTCGCAAGAGCTGAGGCCGCGGCCGAAAGCCTCCGCGCTGCTCTCATGGACTCACGGGAGAGCAAGGTGCCAATGATCGTGGATTGGTAATGGCCTGAGCAGCGGGCTCGGTCAACCTGTCCGACAGTTACCGCCCCAACAGCAGTCCCTTCGCGGTTTCCACGAAGAGGCGCAGGAGCGCCGACTGCTGGTTGCGACTTGGATAGTAGAGAAAGTACCCCGGCACACCAGGGGCATACTCTTCGAGCACGACCTCGAGTTCTCCCCGACGCAATTCATCGCGAATCCAGGCTTCCGGCGAGTACGCGAGGCCGAGTCCTCGCTTCGCAAGAGTCGAGCACAGGAGTCCGTCGTTGGTTGCAATGCCGCCGCGCACCGGAACGCGCCAGGACTTGCGACCCCGCTCCAGTTCCCACGCGTACAGCGCGCCAGTTGTCGGCGACCGGAACGTGATGCACTCATGCTTGAGCAGGTCCTCGGGGCGCCGCGGACGGCCGTGCCTGGCCAGGTAGCCGGGTGAGCCGACCACGACGAAGCGGAACGGCTCTGTGAGTCGCACTTGCACCATGTCACGCTCAATGCTCTCGCTGAGGCGAACGCCGGCGTCGTAGCCGCCTGCGACGATGTCCACGAAGCGCTCTTCGAGAACGAGCTCGATCTCGACACGAGGGTATCTCTCGCGGAACGTTGGCAGCACGGGTTCAAGGATGAGCGACACCGCCGCATGCGGCACTGAGAGCCGGAGTCGCCCGACGACCTCACCGGGCTTCGCGGAGACCTCCGCGAGCGCGGCGGCGGTCTGGGCGAAAACGGGGCCGACACGTTCGACGAGGCGGCGCCCAGCGTCCGTAAGAGAGACGCTCCGCGTCGTGCGCTGAACGAGTACCACCCGCAGGCGCTCCTCGAGCTGCTGCACGGACTGGCTAACAGCCGAGCGCGAGATGCTGAGCTCGCGAGCGGCGCCGATGAAGCTGTTGGCGCGGGCGACCGCCAGGAATGCCTGGAGCTGCGTGAACGGGATGTCGTCCATGCCCTTGCTTCGGCGCGTGCGGCCTTGATTGTCAAGTTCAGGTTACCAAGGCATCCATTTCTGGGCCCTTTTGCATCAAGGGCGTTGGGCACATGTTGAGTCCGGAAGGCAGCGAAACGATGACGAGGCTGGATGGAATCTGGCCGGGGCCGGGAGGCCAGGCGCCCGAAGCCTACGCCTGGTAGCCGTGCGGCCGCAGGTTCGCGAGGGCCTCCCTCGCGGTCTGTATTCCAATATCAATCTGGAGAATGAGACATGAATCCGACGTATGACTTCAAGGGGCAGGTGGCCCTGGTGACCGGCGCTGCAATGGGAATGGGCCTCGCCACGGCGCGAGCCTTCGCACAGAGCGGAGCATCTGTAGTGCTGGCAGATCGTGATGGGGATCTTGCCGCGAAGGAAGCAGCGAAGATCGTCGAAGAAGGCGGTATCGCCATCGGTGTGGCCTGTGACGTCACCGACGAGGCGCAGGTCGCCGCCGCGGTCGATCGGGCAGTGACGGAGTATGGCCGGCTCGACATGGCGTTCAACAATGCTGGCATTCAGGTCCCCCCGAGTGACGCCGCGGAGGAGTCGGCGGAGAATTTTCATCGTGTTACGGCGGTCAACCAGTTCGGTGTTTGGGCGAGCATGAAGCACGAGCTGCGCGTCATGCGTAAGCAGGGGTCTGGCACGGTTGTGAACAACTCGTCGCTGGGCGGCCTGGTCGGACTCCCACAGCGCGCGGCGTACCATGGCTCCAAGCACGCCGTGCTCGGCATGACCAAGAGCGCGGGCGTTGAGTACGCGCCGCGCGGCATCCGCATCAACGCGGTCTGCCCCGGTACCATCGACACGCCGATGGTGCAGGACATGTTGAAGGGCCAGGCAGACGCGATGGAGGGGATCTTGAAGGAGCAGTCGATTGGACGGCTCGGTCGGGCTGACGAGGTTGCAGCCGCCGTGTTGTGGCTGTGCAGTCCGGGCGCGAGTTTCGTGGTCGGCGTCTGCCTGCCGGTCGATGGCGGATTCACCGCACATTGATCACGGAGCCGAAGAGGTAGCCGTCCCGTGGATCCGCGGACGCGTTTCGATGGCGCCCTACGCAGGCAAGGCTCCGTGCCGAAGGGAAAAGAGCAGACGCCAATTCCTCATGGCCTTCACGCTCCTACCTTCCGATGGGGGACCTTGCTTGAGGCCCGCGCTGTTGGCCCTGTGCGGAACGTTATGCCGCCAGCGGCGATAGCGCGGGCTGTTCCACTGTCGGCAGGTCGAGGGTACCCCTGCGCCGTGGTTGGAACGAACTGACGCGGCTTGGGACGCAGTCTCTCCACCGCAGCAGGAGCCCAACTCGGCCTGGCGCTCACCTCCGCCACCTTGTCGACGCCTCGGAAGTTCTCACAGGTAGCGGACAGCAGGAACCCAAACCTCAATGTGGCCCTGTGCCGTTGGCGAACCCGCCTACGCCTCGTCGGCGCAGGAACTCAATGGCCTCGCTCCGGATCTGCTTGACGTTGCCCAACTCTGTGACGTGCCAGCTGGAGAGGCCTCTTGCCGCCGGCCAGACCGGTCATCGCTTTCGCTAGGAACCGTTAGTCAGTTGACTGAGTATCGGCTCTGTTGATGGCTTGTGCTTCTACGAGCATGGCGTCTTCCAGGTTTGCATCGTTGTTTAGATTGCTCATGAATTCTAGCCGCCCTTCAATGAGAACTTGCGAGCCCTTCTCAAGTCCTGCGAGCTTCGCTTGTTCTGAGAAAGGGAATGTGGCCGCATAGTAGGAAGGGAAAGGCTTGTCGGCCTGCTCGGCGGAGTGGAAAACCATGATAAAGCTGATGATGTTGGGGTAGGTGCTTCTTTCGTGGATGTTGTCCACGATCGCTCGCCATTGGACTCTGGTTCCCTTGTGTTTGTTTCGGAAATGCTGACGCTGCATGTCCGTTTTGGATGCGTCGCCAATGTAGTTCTCTATCTGCCGTGGTGTTAGGGGGTTTATTGGTGGGGAGTTGGTTTGTATTTTTGGAGCGGGGGATTCAGAAGGGAATGTGTGCTGGGGCTTGGAGGGCGATGCCTGCGGAAGTTGGGAGTCTGCAGGGGAAGGAGGGGGCTGTTTTGCTTGTCGATAAAAAATGCCAAGCGAAAAGACTGATGCGGTCGCCGTGGCTAGCCACCGCAGGCGCTTGGGCTTGGGTGGTTCTTGTTCTGCGGTGTGTAATCTTGTGTTGTGTGTCTGGTGTGTTTCCGTGGTGGGGGCTTGCTGGGGGCTTGTAATGGGGGGGATTTGGACTGGCGTGGCTCTTGCGGGGGCTTCACTGTTATGGGGCGCTTCTGCTGTAGTGGTGGTGAGAGCGTTTAGGATGTCGACTACTTCTCTGTGGTCTTGCGCTGAGTTCGGATAACGAATGAGGCTTATTACTACTTGATCAGATGCGTGACGGCCCTCGAGGAGGAGCTCGAGCGCCGAGTCTGCGGAGGCACATCGGACAATGGCCGAGGCGGCGCAGCAGTAGATGCTGAAGCCGCCGGCGCACCTGGGGCAGCGTCCAGGGAATCCGCCTCCGGGGGGAAAAGCGCTCGACGGAGCGCGAGGAAGCCATGGGCCACCATGCATAGGGTGGCGTGGTGGTGAAAGCCTCTCCAGGTACGGCCCTCGAAGTGGTCCAGGCCGACTTCGCCCTTCATCTCCTGGTAGTCACGCTCCACGCGCCAGCGCAGCTTCGCCAGGGTGACGAGGCGTTTGAGAGGCGTGTCTTCCGGCAGAGACGAGAGGTAGTACTTCGTTGGCGCGGCCTCGCCCGGCGGCCACTCGCACAAGAGCCATTCGGGAGCGCCGGGCGCCTTGCGCACGACATGGCCTTCAGCGACCTGGATTCGCACCGCGGCGAAGGTGGAAGACTGCGTGCCGCGGCTGCCCTCGCGCCAGCTGATACGGCGGTACTCCTCCTCGGGTAACTGGCGCGCCAATTCTTCAATCGCCCAGGGCTGTACGCCGCTGTCGTCGACGAAGCGAGTCCGGGGGCGTCCGTACGCGCCCGCCTTCTTCACCGGCAGGCGCGGCGTCGCCCCCGGAGGCCACACCTTGTGCTGCCCCGGTACCGCCACGAGGTAGGGCAGGCCGCGTGCTGTGAGGCCTTCGCGAAACTCCCGGCAGTTGCCATACCCCGCATCCGCCAGGACGACGTGCTTGCGCACGCCCCACGTCAGCGCGTCGTCCAACTGCGACAGCGCCAATTCCCATTTACGCGTGGCGCCCACCTCCTCGGGGACTCCGGCCGCCTTGCGCCGGGCCTTGTCCGTCACCCACTCCTCGGGCAGGTACAACCGCATACCAATACATCCGCTGCCGCGTGCCCCAGCCAGGTGCAGGCTGACGGCCACCTGGCAGTTGTCCGTGCGCCCCAGCGTCCCCGAGTACTGCCGGGCGACTCCCACCGAGTGCTTCCCCTTCTTCGGAAAGCCCGTGTCGTCTACCACCAGCGCTTCCACCTCCGGCAGCCGCGCTTCCAGCTTCCGCGCCAGTCGCTCCCTCAGCGCCTCGTCGCTCCAAGTCCCTTGCGAGACGCACTGCTGCAGTCGCTGGCGCATTGCCTCGACCTCCCCGGCGTCCTCCACCAGCCGGGCCGCCATCGGCTCGATGCTCTTGCGCTCCCCATCCAGCAGCAGGCCCGTCACGTAGGCCTCCATGGCGCGCCGTCTCTCCAGTCGCCCCATGCCGGCGACCATCTCCTCAAGGTAGGCGCCCAGCGCCTCGTCCAGCTTCTTGAGCTGCCCGGGTGTCATCCCGACCGTAGATCACGCCCGCCACCTGGATTCAAGTGACCGGGTAGTATTATGCCGGACTGCTCAAGGCGCCTTGCTTTGCTTGCGGGAAGATTGCTTTCAGGTAGTATTGCGAAATGTCGCGGTGGTTGATTGCCGGAAAATGCTCGTATTTCTGATAGGGCAGCATCAAGATCTCCATCTGAAAGGCCGTAGCCAATAAAAAGTACGGGGAATGCATGGAGGATTGATCTGATGGCGTTTTCAGATTGTGGTTGTTGTGCACTGCCCGATCGTACTCGTCCCTCGTGAACACCCATGTCGATCTGTCAAGTAGAGTGCCGTGAGCCTTGAGTATGAAATTTCTCCGCTGTGCTATGTCGGCGGGAGGATTGGGTGTCGCTTGCCACGAGCCGGCGAATGCCCTTTCTAATAGGTGATCTAGGTTTGTTGTGATGATGGCTCTGAGTTTGGGTGCTAGCCTGGCTATGGAATTTGCGACTTCTGGGACTTGGGAGTCCCGGTCGTTGAGATGTTTCTCGATTACATTGCAAAAGCTTGTCGCGCCGAGTGCGGATTTTAGTTCGGTGAATGCTTCGATTAGTTCGTAGTGATTGATTAGCGAGCCGATTTCAGAGGTGGCCGCTTCGTTGAGTTGTTGTGCGTGCCCGTATTTGAGAAGTTCTTGTGCTAATTGCGGCCAAGTCGGGAGCCCTGCTGCGGCAGATACGCCAGCACCAACAAAGGCAATTAGATTCCCTTCGTCGTAGGCTTGCTTGAGATCATGGAGCGCTGGGACCAGGATGGGGGCCCAATGCGCACCTCGCTTATGAACGCTCATAAGCGAACTATAGCTGCCTCAATAGATTTTCTTGGAAGACCTTGACGGGGCGATGTGGCCTGCGTTGCGACTCAAGAAAGTTCGTTGAGCGGCAGCGCCTCTGAGCGCCAATGAGAAGGCGGCAATCAGGGAAAAGCAAAAAGGCCCTGCCGGTTTAGGGCAGGGCCTTCTTTTTTTGCTCCCCGACGTGGACTCGAACCACGGACATGGTGATTAACAGTCACCCGCTCTACCAGCTGAGCTATCGGGGAATATGTCCCGTCGCGGCGGTGCGTTGCCGTGACGGATGCGACTTCTAGAGAACCGAGCCTGCCCTGTCAACTGTCCTGTTCGATCCGATCTCCCGGCTTACTTCGCAGCCCTGGTCCGCGCTCCAGGGACTGAGCCCTCTCGTGTCCGAAGCGCTTGCTCGCGTCCTCTCGGGCGACCCCGCCGAGCGCGTCCTCGACCGGACCCTGCGCTCCCACCGCAACCTATCCCGCGAGGGGCGCCAAGCGCTGAAGGAGGCCGTCTTCAACGTGGGCCTCTGGCGCCACCGCCTGGGGTTCCTCCTGGACTCGCCGGATCCGTCGCCCTCCCAGCTCCTCTTCGCGCTCCTGCATGGCCTCGTGGGCGTTCCTGCCTCGGATGCCGCGGCCTGGGCGGGGCTGGAGGCTCCGGTGCCCTTGCGGACCGGTACGCCTCCGTCGCTGGCGCTTCGGGCCTCGCTGCCGGACTGGCTCGCGGACCACTTCGTCCGTGAGCTGGGGGTGGAGGCGGAGGACTTCTGTGCCCATCTCAACGTCCCGGGCCCCATCACGCTCCGGGTGAATCCGGCCCGCATCTCCCGTGAGGCCCTGGCCGCGCGCCTGGCCTCCGAGGGTGTCACGACCCGCCCTGGGGCATGGAGCCCGCTGGCTCTTCAGGTCGACGGGCCCCGGCCGAACCTTTACGCCCTGTCTTCCCTCCGTGAGGGGCTGTTCGAGGTCCAGGACGAAGGCAGCCAGCTCCTGGGGCTCCTCGTGGAGGCCCGGCCCGGGGAGACCGTGCTGGACCTTTGCGCTGGGGCAGGGGGCAAGACGCTCCAACTGGGCGCAGCCATGAAGGACTCCGGCCGGCTGCTTGCCTATGACCCGGATGCGGAACGGCTGGACCGGCTCCAGCAACGCGCCTCCCGGGCAGGGCTCAACCGCGTCCAGGTGCTTCGGACGCCTCCTTCGGCGGGACTCAACGCCGACCGTGTCCTCGCGGATGCTCCCTGTTCCGAGCTGGGTTCGCTCCGCAGGGGCCCGGACCTCCGCTTCCGGCTCACCCCGGACTCGCTCTCCCGGTACACCGCCATCCAACGGGACATCCTGGGCCGTGCCGGGGACGTGGTGCGTCCCGGTGGCCGGGTCGTCTACGCGACCTGCACCGTCAACCGGGCGGAGAACCAGGATGTGGTCGCGGACTTCCTCCGCTCCCGCCCTGACTTCCGGACCGTCACTCCGGGCGCCGGGTGGCTTCCGGACGCATGCCTCCAGGACGGCTTCCTCTTCGTCACTCCGCACCGCCACGGCACGGACGGGTTCTTCGCGGCGGTGCTCGAACGCAGCACGGCGGGGTAGGGCGGCTCAGCGCCAAACCTGTCCGACAGTCGGACAGGTTTCTGGTGACGAGCGGGCGGACGAGCGCTCCACGGGGCCTCGTTCCTCCGTCCTGCGGTACTCAACGCTTCGGGCCCCGGCCTCCCTGAAACACCGTTTCACCCTCGCACCGGGTGCTATGAAGCGCTGCGTGCGTTGGCTCAAGCCCCTTCCGCTCCGTCCCCGTGACACGGTGCAGGTCGTCGCCCCCGCGGGCCCCTTCGAACAGGCCCCCTTCGAGGCAGGCCTGCGCATCCTCTCCGAGCGCTACTCCCCGGTGGTCCGGCCCGATATCGGCGCCTCGCACCGCTACCTCGCCGGGGATGACGTCCGCCGCCAGGAGGAGCTGTCGCATGCGTTCCTCGACCGCGCCTCCCGCGCCATCTTCTGCGCCCGGGGCGGCTATGGCAGCTCTCGCCTGTTGCCGGAGCTGCCCATCGACAAGGCCGGCCCCGTCGCCTTCACCGGCTTCTCCGACCTGACGTCCATCCACTGCGCGCTCCAGGCCCTCGGCCGCGTCTCCATCCACGCGCCCGTCCTCACGCAGCTGGGCCGTCAGTCCACCCAGGTGCATGACTACTTCTTCCGCCTGCTCGAATCTGCGGAAGCCCCGCCGCCCCTCACCGGCAACGCCACCTACGTCCCCGGCACCGCCGAGGGCGTCCTCGTGGGCGGCAACCTGTCCGTGTTCTCCCGGCTCCTGGGCACGCCGTACATGCCGCCGCTCGACGGCGCCGTGCTCCTCCTGGAGGACGTCACCGAGCGCCCCTATCGCATCGACCGCATGTGGACCCATCTGCGGCTCGCCGGTGTCTTCTCCCGCGTGCGCGGCATCGTCCTGGGTGACTTCACCGCCTGCGAGGAGAAGGACGCGAACTACTCCAGCGCGGACGTGCTCCGCGAGCTGGCGCGCGACGCGAAGGTGCCCTGCGCCGCGGGCTTCCCCATCGGCCATGGCGCCATCAACTACCCCGTGGCTCTGGGCACCCACGTGCGCCTGGACGCGGACGCCGCGCGCCTCACCTTCCTCGAAGGCGCGGTGAGCCCCGGATGAGCCAGCACCCCATCGCCAACCTCCAGGCCGTGCTCGATGACGGAGTGGAGCTGGGCATCTTCCCCTCCGCCCAGGCCGTGGTGCTCCACAAGGGCATGCAGGTCTTCGGCGGCGTCGCCGGCAACGTGAAGGGCGATACGCGCTTCGACCTCGCGTCCCTCACCAAGGCCATGTCCACCACCGCGCTCTTCCTGCGCCTGTGGACCGAGGGCAAGGTGGGCCCGGACACGCTCGTGTCCCGCTACTTCCCCGGGTCGCCCGCGGGCGACGCGGGTGTCACCGTCGCCGACCTGCTCTACCACCGCTCCGGCCTGCCCGCCTTCGTCCCGTTCTTCGCGGACGCGCTCAAGGCCCACCCGGAGCTGCTCGACGCCGGCTGCCCTGCCTCCGTCCGCGCGCAGGTCCACGCGGATGTCCTGCATGCCGCCGCCGCCACGCCGCTCGACGCGCCCGTGCGCACGAAGTCCGTGTACAGCGACGTGGGCTTCATCCTCCTGGGTGACATCCTCGCCCGCGCCGGTGGTGCGCCGCTGGACGTGCTCTTCCACCGCCACGTCGCGGAGCCGTTGGAACTGGGGGCCCGCTTCCACCGCCTCACCGACTTCCCCACCGACGGCGCCACCGCGCCCACCGGCGCCATGCGTCCGCGCGAGCCCGCTCCCGGCCAGGAGTCGCTGTGGAAGGACGTGCCGTCCCAGCCGTCCCGCCCCGCGGAGGTGGATGACGACAACGCCTGGGTGCTGGACGGCGTCGCGGGACACGCGGGCCTCTTCGGCACCGCCGTGGACGTGGCCCGCTTCGGCCAGGCCGTGCTGGAGGGCGCCGCGGGCACGCATGCCGCGATTGCTCCGGGGCCGTTGTGGCACCGCGCGCTCGCTACGGATCCTCTGGTGGCGGGCAGCACCCGCTCCATGGGCTTCGACTCTCCGTCGAAGGGCCACTCCAGCGCGGGCCGCTTCATTGGCGACACGCCTCCTGGCGCGGTGGGCCACCTGGGCTTCACCGGCACCAGCCTCTGGGTGGACCTGAGGCGGTCGCTCGTCGTCGCGCTCATCACCAACCGCGTGGCCCAGGGCCGTCAGGACCTGCGCATCCGCGACTTCCGCCCCGCCTTCCACGAGCTCGTCGTGGAGGCGCTCGACCTCCACGTCCTCCCCTGAGGAAACCGCAGCATGGCTGACGACAACGGCAACGTCCTCGACTCACTCGACCCGCAGTCCGTGCGCCGCATCCACCTGGTGGGCGTGGCCGGCACCGGCATGGGCTCCTTCGCCGGCATGCTCAAGGCCGCCGGCTACGACGTCACCGGCAGCGACGAGAACGTCTACCCGCCCATGAGCGACATGCTCCGCACGTGGGGCATCCCCGTCAGCACGCCGTACGCGCCCGCCAACCTGGACTCGGCGAAGCCGGACCTGGTCATCATCGGCAATGTCATCCGCCGGGTGAACCCGGAGGCCACCGCCGTGCGCGAACGGGGCCTCAAGCAGATGAGCTTCCCCGCCGCGCTGGGTACGCTCTTCCTGGACCGCTCGCACTCCGTGGTCGTCGCCGGTACGCACGGCAAGACGACGACGTCCTCGCTCATGGCCCACGTGCTGGTGGCCGCGGGCAAGGACCCGTCCTTCCTCGTGGGCGGCGTCACCCAGAACTACGCGGGCAACTACCGCGTGGGGAAGGGCCCGCACTTCGTCGTGGAAGGCGACGAGTACGACACCGCCTACTGGGACAAGGGCTCCAAGTTCCTCCACTACCGGCCGCGCACCGCCATCGTCACCAGCGTGGAGTTCGACCACGCGGACATCTTCCGCGACCTGCCCCACTACGAGGCCACGTTCGAGAAGTTCGTGCGCCTGGTGCCCAAGGACGGCCAGTTGGTCGTCTGCGCCGCGTACCCCAACGCCGTGCGCATCGCGCGTGAAGGCGCCGCGCCCGTCAGCACCTACGTGGCCAAGGAGGGCGCGGACGCGGACTACACGCCGAAGAACATCTCCTTCGGCCCCGAGGGCGCCCACTTCAACATCGTGGAGAAGGGCCAGGACCTGGGCACCGTGACGCTGCCCATGTCCGGCGCGCACAACGTGGAGAACGCGCTCGCGGTCATCGCCGCCGCGCGCGGCCTGGGCCTCACCTTCGCCGAAATCCAGCAGGGCCTGTCCACCTTCCAGGGCGTGAAGCGCCGGCAGGAGGTGCGCGCGGAGGTGGACGGCGTGCTCGTGGTGGACGACTTCGCGCACCACCCCACCGCCGTGCGCGAAACCATCGCCGCGATCCACCACCGCTACCCGGAGCGGCGCCTATGGGCCATCTTCGAGCCGCGCTCCAACACCAGCCGCCGCAACATCCACCAGGAGGACTACGCGCACGCCTTCCCCGGCGCCACGCGCGCCAGCCTCAAGGTGCCCGAGCGCCACGACAAGGTGCCCGAGGGCGAGGAACTCAACGTCCCCAAGCTCATCGAAGCGCTCAAGGGCCAGGGCATCGCCGCGGACGGCGCCACCGACGTGCAGACGCTGGTGGACCGCGTCGCTTCCGAGGCGAAGTCCGGCGACGTGCTGCTCGTCATGAGCAACGGCTCCTTCGGGGGCTTCATCGACAAGCTGCTCACCGCCCTGAAGGCCCGGGCGGGGAAGGGGACCTGAGCCATGCGCCGTCCGTTCCTCCTCTCGCTGGGAGCCCTGGCGTTCGCCATGGGCTGTGCCTCGTCGTCGCCTTCATCACTGCCGCCGCTCACGGACCGCACCGGTGATGGGACGCGCTCCAGCAGCTCCGCCCTGGAGTCGTCGAACAAGGCCTCGGGCCAGCCGCTGGTCTTCCAGGTGAAGCGCTACCCGGACAACAGCCCGTATGACTTGAAGAGCGACCGCGGACAGGTCGTCCTGTTGGACGTGTGGGCCACGTGGTGCGAGCCCTGCAAGGACGCGCTGCCCATGTATGCGCAGCTCCAGAATGAGTACGGCTCGCGCGGCTTCAAGGCCTACGCCCTCAACGTGGACGAGGACGTGCGCGCCATTCCTCCCTTCCTGGAGGAGGCGAAGGTGGAGCTGCCCATCCTCCTGGACGCCAACGCGCTGGTGTCCGAGCGCCTGCTGAAGGTGCGGCTGATGCCCACCACCTTCCTCATTGATCGCAAGGGCGTCATCCGGCACGTGCACGAGGGCTTCGCCGAGGAGTTCCTCCAGAAGTTCCAGACGGAAATCGAGCAGCTGCTCGCCGAGCCCGCCTCCTAGCGCGCACCCGAGGGAACCGCATCCATGGCCCACGAACCGGAAACGCCCGCCGCGCTGCGCCGCACCGCGGAGGAGGGCGCCCGCATGGCCGGCGGCATCCTCCGCGAGCGCTTCCCCCAGCACCGCACCATCGAGTTCAAGGGCGGCATCGACCTCGTCACGGACGCGGACCGCGCCTCCGAGTCCGCGCTGCTGGACTTCCTGCGCCAGCGCCACCCGCACCACGCCATCCTCGCGGAGGAGAGCGGCGCCACGCAGGGCTCCGACACCTTCCGCTGGATCGTGGATCCGCTGGATGGCACGACCAATTACTCGCACCAGGTGCCGCACTTCTGCGTCAGCGTGGCGGTGGAAAGCCCGGAGGGCACCGTGGCGGGCGCCGTCTACGACCCCATGCGCGACGAGCTCTTCTCCGCCGCGAGGGGAGAGGGCGCCACGCTCAACGGCGTACCCCTGAAGGCCAGCCCCACGGCCACGCTGGAGCGGGCGCTCCTGTGCACGGGCTTTCCCTATGACGTGCGCGAGCGCCCGGACCTGCCCGTGGGCCTCTTCTCCCAGCTCATCCTCCTGGCGCAGGGCATGCGCCGCACCGGCAGCGCCGCGCTGGACCTGGCGTACGTCGCGGCCGGCCGCTTCGACGGCTACTTCGAGTTCGGCCTCAAGCCCTGGGACATCGCCGCGGGCGGCCTGCTGGTGGCGGAGGCCGGCGGCGTCATCGTGCACATCGACGGGCGGCCCTTCGACGTGCTCAAGGGCGACGTGCTGGCGAGCGGCGCGAACCTGGCGCCCCAGCTCATGACCCAGGCGAAGCGCTTCCTGGATGAAATCGGCTGGACGTCGCGCGACTAGAAGAAGCTCTCCGGCACGAAGACGATGTCGCCGGCCTGGAGCAGGAAGTTGCGCTCGCGGCCCACGCCGATGTCCTCCACGGGCACGCGAATCTTGCGCTCCTGCCCGTCCACCACGCGCGTGACGAGCGTGTTGTTCTTCGCCGCCAGCTTGGTGAAGCCACCGGCCAGCGTAATCGCCTGGATGATGGACACCTCGCCGGTGACGGGGAAGGTGCCGGGTTTCTGCACTTCCCCGAAGACGAAGATCTTCTGCGAGTTGTACTCCCGCACCAGCACGGACACCTGCGGGCGGCGCAGGTAGCGCGCCAGACAATCGCGCAGCGCGTCCGCCGCGGCGCTGGCGGTGAGGCCGGACAGCGACACCTTGCCGCACAGCGGATAGTCGATGGTGCCTTCCGGCGACACACGCCAGGTGCCGGAGTGCTCGGGCTCCTGGAAGACGCGCACCTCCACCACGTCCCCGGGGCCCAGGTTGCCGCCGGACGTCGCCGCGGCCTCCGCGGCCGATGCGGGCGTGGGCGGAGGCGGCGGCGGGCGCGTGTCCGCGTGACACGCCGCCAACACCGCGAGGAGGACCGGCAGGATGAAGCGGAGCCGCGAGGAACGCATGGGCGCGGAAGGCCTCAGTAGGAGACGGACACCCGCGCGTAGCCTTCGTGGCGGGTGTAGTTGAGGCCAGCGGCGCCCAGCGACGAGGAGCGCGTGCCCAGCATGTAGCCCACCGCGCCCACCAGCCACGGGCGGATTTGATACTCGGGCCCCAGGTCCAGCGTCACCAGCGTGTCGCCGCGGCCGCCCGCGAAGGAGAGGAAGTCCAGCGCGCCCGTGGCGTGCAGCGCGAGCCGGCTGCCCATCACGGAGCGTCCTTCCGCGTAGACGCGGTCGTCGCGGAAGGTGCCGTAGGCGGCCACCGGTTGGAAGGCGCGCAGGTAGCCGCCCTTCACCGTGAGCGACGGGCCCAGGAGGTACGTGCCTTCCAACTGGCCCACCATGGTGCCGCCGCCGCTCGAGCCCAGGTTCTGGCTCCAGCCGGCCTTCGCAGTCAGGGTAATCCGCGGGGACACCAGGCCGGAGACTCCCGCCATGGCGTGCAGGATGGCCGCGCTGGGCGTGGTGGTGTCGTTGAAGTAGCCCCGGTACTGCAGGCCCGTGTCCACCACCACCGCCGTCTTGGGCAGGAAGCGCCAGCGGCCCTCCGCGCCCAGGCGCAGGTTGCCGTAGTTGAACTGGCTGGCGGCGAGCGGATCACACGCGGCGTCGGTGCAACCGATGGGCGTCATGCCGCCCAGGGGCTCGAAGAACTCCATCGCGTACGCCAGCGACGGGGTGACTTCCAGCGCGCCGCCGCCGGGCTTCCACTGCGCCTTCACGCGCGCCTCGTTGAAGAGGCTGAGGATGCCCGCGCCCAGCGCCGCCGTGCGCGTGCGGTCCGAGCGCGTCAGCTCGTCGCCCACCTCCACGGACAGCTCGCTCTCCTGGTTGAACCGCAGCGCCAGGTCCGCCGCGCCCTCCAGGTGTGACGCCGCGCCGGAGCCCGTCGTGAGCAGGCCCGTGTAGGCCACGTAGTCCAGGTTGCCACGCAGCGCGATGGCCAGCTTGGGGGACGGCACGTCCAGCATCAGCCCGGGGCGGATGTGCAGCGCCAGCTCCCCCGACAGGTCCGGGGACAGGGGGCCCGTGCCCGCCTCGCGGAAGTAGCCCACGCCGCTGTCCAGCCGCGTCTCCAGCTCCAGCGTCGGGTGCAGCCGCCCGTTGCCCACCTTCAGGCCATTGCCGCCCGGAGGCCGCCCGCCCGCGAAGGCCTGCGCCGACGCCGTCAGCGGCAGGAGCGCCGCGAGCGCCAGGGCCCCAAGGGCCAGACGGAATGTCCCAGGCTGCTTCATGGTGTCAGAGGCGCTCCACGTGGTGAGACGGCGGGCATAGCACGCGGGTTCCCGCACCGGAACAAACGGTCCAGGGCCGGGACCGCGGCAGGTGGGAAGAGACCAGCCACTCAGTCCACGGGGCTCGCGGGCGGGGGGCGGACAACCAGGTCC